>JASGDW010000217.1:0-12007 GCA_047606965.1 Microbacterium sp. | reverse complement strand
GCAGGACGAGGGCACGCGTTTCCGGGCGGGCGTCGAGATCGGCGTCGACATCACCTGGGCAGACCTGCGCAACCGCTACGACGCGGTCGTGGTCGCCACCGGTGCCACCGTGCCGCGCGAGCTGCCGTTGCCCGGGCGCGACCTGGCCGGCGTCCACTTCGCAATGGAGTACCTCGTCGAGTCGAACAAGGCGAACGCCGGTGATCAGGTGCCGCATCAGATCACCGCGGAGGGCAAGCACGTCGTCGTCATCGGCGGCGGCGACACCGGCGCCGACTGCATCGGCACGGCGCACCGGCAGGGCGCGCTGAGCGTCACCAACCTCGCGATCGGCAAGCAGCCGGCGGCGAGCCGCACCGACGCGCAGCCCTGGCCGATGACGCCGACGATCTTCGAGGTGCAGTCCGCGCACGAGGAGGGCGGCGAGCGGGTCTACCTCGCCTCCACCGTCGAGTTCCTCGGCAATGCGGCGGGCGAGGTGCGTGCGCTGCGGGTGGCCGAGACCGAGTTCGTGGACGGCCGCCGGGTGCCCAAGAGCGGCACCGAGCGCGAGATCCCCGCCGACCTGGTCCTCATCGCGATGGGCTTCACCGGTCCGGAGCGCCACGGCCTCGAATCCGACCTCGGCGTGCAGTTCACCGGGCGTGGCAATCTCGAGCGCGACGCCGACTTCCAGACGAGCGCGCCGGGCGTGTTCGTGGCGGGCGATGCCGGCCGCGGACAGTCGCTCATCGTGTGGGCGATCGCAGAGGGACGGGCGGCCGCGGCCGCCGCAGACCGGTACCTGATGGGCGAGACGGCGCTGCCGGCCCCGGTGCGCCCCACCGACGTCGCCATCGGTCTGCAACTCGCCTAGGCTGACCAGAGCCCTGAACCCGACACCCACGGAGTACGAACCGGATGAGACGCGCGAAGATCGTCGCAACACTAGGACCTGCCACGTCCACCTACGAGATGGTCCGCGCGATCATCGATGCGGGCGTCGACGTCGCCCGCCTGAACCTCAGCCACGGGGACTACTCCGTGCACGACGCGAACTTCGCGAACGTGCGCCGGGCGGCCGATGACGCGGGGCGGGCCGTCGCCGTCCTCGTCGACCTGCAGGGGCCGAAGATCCGGCTCGGCAAGTTCGCGGACGGGCCGCACGAGCTGGCCCCGGGGGACATCTTCAAGATCACGGTCGAGGACGTGCCCGGCACCAAGGAGCTGGTCTCGACCACGTTCAAGGGTCTGCCGCAGGACGTCAACCCCGGCGACTTCCTGCTGATCGACGACGGCAAGGTGCGCGTGAAGGTCCTCGAGACCGACGGCGTGGTCGTCACGACCGAGGTGGTCGTGGGTGGCGCGGTGTCCAACAACAAGGGCATCAACCTGCCCGGCGTCGCCGTCAACGTGCCCGCGCTGAGCGAGAAGGACGAGGCCGACCTGCGCTGGGCGCTGCGCACCGGCGCCGACTTCATCGCACTGTCGTTCGTGCGGGACGCGAAGGACGTGCAGCGGGTCCACGTGATCATGGCCGAGGAAGGACGCCACATCCCGGTCATCGCGAAGATCGAGAAGCCGCAGGCCGTCGACAACCTCGAGCAGATCATCGATGCCTTCGACGGCATCATGGTCGCCCGCGGAGACCTCGGCGTGGAGCTGCCGCTGGAAGCCGTGCCGATCGTGCAGAAGCAGGCCGTGGAGCTGTGCCGCCGCATGGCCAAGCCCGTCATCGTGGCCACACAGATGCTCGAGTCCATGATCGACAACCCGGTGCCGACCCGTGCGGAGACCAGCGACGTCGCCAACGCGGTGCTCGACGGCGCGGACGCTGTCATGCTGTCGGGGGAGACCAGCGTCGGCACCTACCCGGTCGGGGTCGTGGAGACGATGGCGCGCATCATCGAGTCCACCGAGGACCACGGCCTGGAACGCATCGCGCCGCTGACGACCAAGCCCCGCACGCAGGGCGGGGCGATCACGCTCGCCGCCAACGAGGTCGCCGAGTTCGTGGGGGCGAAGTTCCTGTGCATCTTCACCGAGTCCGGCGACACGGCCCGGCGGATGTCGCGGCTGCGCCCGAAGATCCCGATCTTCGCGTTCGCGCCCGACCCTTCGATCCGGCGGCGGATGGCGATCACCTGGGGCGTCCGCTCCTCCCTGGTGGAGCACGTCGCCCACACCGACCTCATGTTCATCCAGATCGACGACTTCTTCCTGTCCAACGACCTCGCGACCGTCGGCGACAAGGTCGTCGTGATCTCCGGCTCGCCTCCCGGCATCATCGGGTCGACGAACGACATCCGTGTGCACCTGATCGGCGACGCGGTGCACGGCAAGGCGCCGATCTACAAGAACGTCTGACCCTAATACGGCGGAGGGGATGCCTGTCGAGGCATCCCCTCCGCCGTGTGTCTGTGTGCCGGCGGTGGGAGTCGAACCCACACGCCCTTGCGGGCAACCGAGTTTGAGTCGGTCGCGTCTGCCATTCCGCCACGCCGGCCAGCCGGTCGAGCCTACCGCAGCCGTGCCCGATGGCCGGCAGGCGGCGAAGGGGTGGATGGAGCCGAGGCGGCGGCTGGGTGTGTCATAACTCCTCCTCGCGGACGTGGGCAGGGTCGGGTGGGCGCGGAATCGCGCGGATCCGGTGAATGGTGGCGCGGCTCAGACGGAGTTATGACACACGAGGGTCGGCCCGGGTACTCCGCGGCGGTGCACGAGAACGGGCATACCGTAGGATTCAAAGGTGACCGACCTCGAGGAAACCGAGAAATCAGCTCCCGCCCCGCGACGCGTCGTCGTGGCCGAGGACGAATCGCTCATCCGGCTCGACATCGTGGAGATCCTCCGCGACAACGGCTATGACGTCGTGGGCGAGGCCGGCGACGGGGAGACCGCGGTGGCGCTGGCCACCGACCTGCGTCCTGACCTGGTGATCATGGACGTCAAGATGCCGCAGCTCGACGGCATCTCCGCCGCGGAGAAGCTCAGCAAAGCGCACATCGCGCCGGTGGTGCTGTTGACGGCGTTCAGCCAGAAGGAGCTCGTCGAGCGGGCCAGCGAGGCCGGTGCGTTGGCCTACGTCGTCAAGCCGTTCACCCCGAACGACCTGCTGCCGGCGATCGAGATCGCCCTGGCGCGGCACGAGCAGATCATCACGCTCGAGTCCGAGGTCGCCGACATGGTCGAGCGCTTCGAGACCCGCAAGCTCGTAGACCGTGCCAAGGGGCTGCTCAACGAGAAGATGGGGCTGACCGAGCCCGAGGCGTTCCGCTGGATCCAGAAGGCGTCGATGGATCGCCGGCTCACGATGCAGGACGTCGCGAAGGCGATCATCGAGCAGCTCGCGCCCAAGAAGTCCTGACCCGGCGTCGCGCTCGCGCTCCCGCCCCCGCAGATGCAGTCTCGCGGACGCCGGGGCGGGCGGGAGCGTCAGAGGTCTTTGATCAGGTTCGTGATGCGGACGGTGGACAGTCGGCGCCCCCCGTCGTCGCGGCACACGATCTCGTGGACCGTGAGCGAGCGGCCCAGGTGCAGCGGCGTGCAGG
Organism: Microbacterium sp.; assembly: GCA_047606965.1. Lineage (GTDB taxonomy): Bacteria > Actinomycetota > Actinomycetes > Actinomycetales > Microbacteriaceae > Microbacterium. The sequence goes on along the minus strand of JASGDW010000217.1, from coordinate 8,477 downwards.
TGCCGGTGACCCAGCCTTCGCGCGCCGACCGGGTGTGCGTCGCGTTGATGTCGATGCCCACGGCGAGGCGCTTCGCGCCGTTCGCGGTGAGGAAGGCGTGGTAGTTCGCGTGCATCGAGCCGAGGCTCTCGCCGAGCACGACGTAGGCGCCCCCGTGGAACAGGCCGACCGGTTGCGTGTTGCCGGCCACCGGCATTCGCGCCACGGCGCGCTCGGGCGTGCACTCGATCCACTCGAAGCCCATCTTCTCCGCGAGAGCGCCGGTCCCGCGGGAGCTCACCCAGGCCAGACCGGCAGCCGGATCGGGCGATTCGGCGGCCGTCATGCTTCTCCCTGCGGTGTCGGGGCGGGTGTCCGAGGCCACGTCTAGGCTGTGAGGGTGCCGGACTCCTCGAAGCCTACCCTCCTGGTCGTCGACGGCCATTCGCTCGCCTTCCGCGCCTTCTTCGCGCTGCCGGTGGACAACTTCACGACCAGGGACGGGCAGCACACCAACGGCGTGTACGGGTTCCTGTCGATGTTCGTGAACCTGCTCAAGAACGAGAGGCCGAGCCACGTCGCGGTCGCCTTCGACACCTCGCGGGTGTCGTTCCGCACCCGCGAGTACCCCGCATACAAGGCCACGCGCAGCGAGACGCCGCCCGAGTTCGCCGGCCAGATCCCGCTGCTGCAGGAGTGCCTGCGGGCGATGGGCGTCACCGTGCTCGCCAAAGAGGACATCGAGGCCGACGACATCCTCGCGACCCTCGCCACGCAGGCGTCCGAGCAGGGCTACCGGGTGCTGGTCTGCTCCGGCGACCGCGACACGATCCAGCTCGTCACCGACGACGTCACCCTGCTGTATCCGAGCGTGCAAGGGGTCTCGCAGCTGAAGCGCTACGACCCGCAGACCGTGCGGGAGCGCTACGGCGTCGCCCCCGCGCAGTACCCGGAGATCGCGGCGCTGGTGGGGGAGACGAGCGACAACCTCCCGGGCGTGCCGAAGGTGGGGGAGAAGACCGCGGTCAAGTGGCTCACCCAGTTCGGGTCGCTCGACGAGGTGCTCGCCCATGCCGACGACATCGGCGGTGTCGTCGGCGGCAACCTGCGCGCGCACATCGACGACGTCCGTCGCAACCGCGCGCTCAACCGGCTGCTGCGCGACGTGGAGCTTCCGGTGGGGCCGGCCGAGCTCGTCCGCGTGCCCGTCGACGCGCAGGCCGTGCGCGACGTGTTCGCCCGGCTCGAGTTCCGCGCCCTGCTGCCGCGTGTGTTCGAGGCGACCGGCGGCGCGGAGGGCGCCGACGAGGCGCCGCAGGCGGCGACGGCCCCCGTGCCCGCCGAGTTCGACGCGGACGAGGCGGCCGCGTGGCTCGCGGCGTCCGAGGACGAGGTCGCGCTGACGGTCGTGATCGAGAACGGCCTGCCGGTGCGGCTGGGCCTGGCCCGAGCGGATGCCGTCGCCGAGCTGAGCTGGTCTCACGCCGTTGCCGCGGCGCTCCGCGACTGGCTCGAAGGCCCGGCGCCGAAGGCGCTGCACGATGCCAAACCGCAGCGCAAGGCGCTGCGGCGGGCCGGTGTCGACCTGGCCGGTGTCGGGTTCGACACGCTGCTGGCCGGCTGGCTCGCGCGGCCGAGCCTCCCCGACAAGACCCTTGCGCACCTCGTCGAGCGGCACCTCGACGAGAAGCTGCCGGAGGCAGACCCGAACCAGCTCGTGCCCGAGGACGACGGCGCGACGCCGGGGCAGCTGTCGTGGTACACGCGACGGGTCGCCGACGCGCAGCGCGAGCAGCTCCCGGCATCCGTTCTGCAGCTGCTGACGGCGATCGAGCTGCCGACCACGAGCGCCCTCGCCGACATGGAGCTGGCCGGGGTCGCCGTGTCCCACGAGAAGCTGTCGGCGTTCTCGGGGGAGCTCGGCGCGCGTGCGGACGCGATCGCCCAGGAGGCGTACGCCGCCATCGGCCGCGAGGTGAACCTCGGCTCGCCCAAGCAGCTGCAGGAGGTCCTGTTCGACGAGCTCCGGCTGCCCAAGACACGCAAGACGAAGACCGGCTACTCGACGGACGCGGCCGTGCTCGCCGACCTGCAGGAGAGGGCGCCGCATCCCTTCCTCGACCTGCTGCTGCAGCATCGGGAGGCCACGAAGCTGCGGCAGATCATCGAGTCCCTCGACACGGCGATCGACGCCGACGCCCGCGTCCATACGACCTATCTGCAGACCGGCTCGCAGACCGGACGCCTCTCCAGCACCGACCCGAACCTGCAGAACATCCCGGTCCGCACCGCGGAGAGCCGCCGCATCCGTGCCGCGTTCGAGGTCGGCGAGGGCTATGAGACGCTCCTGACCGCCGACTACTCGCAGATCGAGATGCGGATCATGGCGCACCTGTCCGAAGACCCGGGTCTCATCGAGGCGTTCAACGCCGGGGAGGACCTGCACCGCTTCGTCGGCGCGCGGGTCTTCGGGGTCGCCCCGGCCGATGTCACCGGGCCGATGCGCACCAAGGTCAAGGCCATGTCGTACGGCCTCGTGTATGGTCTGAGCGCCTTCGGGCTGTCCAAGCAGCTGCGGATCGACCAGTCCGAGGCGAAGCAGCTCATGGGGGAGTACTTCGCGCGCTTCGGCGCGGTGCGCGACTATCTGCGCCGCTCGGTGGAGCAGGCACGCGTCGACGGGTACACCGAGACGATCTTCGGCCGTAGGCGTCCCTTCCCCGACCTCGCGAGCCCCAACCGGGGGCTCCGCGAGAACGCCGAGCGCGCTGCCCTGAACGCCCCCATTCAGGGCAGCGCCGCCGACATCATGAAGATCGCGCTCGTGCGCATCCATGACGAGCTCGCGACGGCCGGGCTCGCCTCGCGGGTGCTGCTGCAGATCCACGACGAGCTCGTCGTGGAGGTCGCGCCGGGGGAGTGGGACGCCGCCGAGCGCGTCGTCCGCGCCCGCATGGCGGATGCGGCGCTGCTGAGTGTGCCGCTGGACGTGCAGATCGGGCGCGGGGCGAACTGGGACGAGGCGGCGCACTGACGCATCCGCCCGCCGCGTAGGCTCCAAGGGTGACCGAGGCCGCGCGCACCCCGACCGCCATCGACGAGATCGCCGATCGCTGGGTCGACACGGTCGCAGCCCTCGACCCGCTGACGGCGACCTACATCGGCCGGGTCGAGCACAACGGCCGCCTCGGCGACCACTCGCCCGCCGGGGCGGCGGCGTCGGCGGAGGCTGCACGGGCGACGCGTGCGGAGCTCGCCGCCGCCGCGCCCGCGGACACGGTCGACGAGATCACCCGTGCCGACCTCGGTCGTGAGCTCGACCTGCAGCTCGAGCTGTACGACGCCGGCGCGCACCTGCGCGACCTGAACGTCATCGACTCGCCGGCGCAGAACATCCGCTCGGCGTTCGATCTGATGCCCACCGACACGGAGGCGGACTGGGAGGTCGTCGCCACGCGGCTGGCCGCGGTGCCCGCCGCGCTCGACGGATATGTGCGGGCGCTCCGCGCCGGCGTCGCGCAGGACGTCGTCCCGGCGCGCCGTCAGGTGCGGGAGGTCGCCGTGCAGGTCGATCGCTACGCCGCGGCCGAGGGCTTCTTCGCCGTGTTCGTGAGGGATGCCGCGCCCGCCACGGGCGCCCTGCCCGACAGCCTGCTCCGGGCGGTGCGCGCGCACGCGGATGCCGCCCGCACCGCCTACGACGGCTTCGCCGCGTTCCTGCGCACCGAGCTCGCGTCCGCGGCATCCGAGGACGACGCGGTGGGCCGGGACCTCTACGCCCTCCATTCGCGCCGCTTCCTGGGAGCGGTGATCGACCTCGACGAGACCTACGAGTGGGGCCTCGAAGAGCTCGCCCGGATGGTCGCGGAGCAGGAGCGCGTCGCCCGCGAGATCGCGCCCGGGGCGAGTGTCGAAGAAGCCGTCGCGCTGCTGGAAGCCGATCCCGCGCGCAGGCTGCGCGGCACGGACGCCCTGCAGCGGTGGATGCAGACCGTCAGCGACCGCGCCGTCGCCGAGCTCAGCGCCACCCACTTCGACATCCCCGAGCCGGTGCGCCGCCTGGAGTGCCGCATCGCGCCGACGGCGGAGGGCGGCATCTACTACACCGGCCCGACCGACGACTTCTCCCGGCCCGGGCGCATGTGGTGGTCGGTGCCGGGGGGCGTGACCGAGTTCGACACCTGGCGCGAGCTGACCACCGTGTATCACGAGGGCGTGCCGGGGCATCATCTGCAGATCGGGCAGGCCGTCTACAACCGGGCGCGGCTGAACTCGTGGCGACGGATGCTGGCCGGCACGTCCGGGCACGCCGAGGGCTGGGCGCTCTACGCGGAGCGGCTGATGGCCGACCTCGGCTACCTCGACGATCCGGCCGAACGGCTCGGGATGCTGGATGGTCAGCGCATGCGCGCGGCCCGCGTCGTGCTCGACATCGGTGTGCACCTGCGCAAGCCGCGGCCGGACGGCGAGGGGGTCTGGGATCACGACTATGCGCTCGCGTTCCTGCGCCGCAACGTCAACATGCCCGACGAGTTCGTGCGGTTCGAGGTCGATCGCTATCTCGGCTGGCCCGGCCAGGCGCCGTCCTACAAGGTCGGGCAGCGCATCTGGGAGCAGATCCGGGACGACGCGCATACGGTCGCAGGCTCCGCGTTCTCGCTGCGCGAGTTCCATCGCCGGGCACTCGACATCGGCGGCGTCGGGCTCGACACGCTGCGCGCCGCGCTGCGGGCGTGAGCGCGGCGCTGGTCAGCGTCGCGGCCTCCTGGCGAGCCGCGGACGAAACCGGACCCGGGCCCGGCGGAGGAGACGTGCATACGAGAGCTCGCCCACCCGTCGACACACCCGGGGAATGCCGACGAGGGCGTTCCGGTTCCATCCAGATGAATGAAAGGCGGGGCCATGGCTCGTACGCTCGAACTCGGGCTCGACACGTTCGGGGACGTCACGACGCATCCGGACGGCACGCGCAAGACCGACGCGGAGACGATCCGCGACGTCGTCGCCCAGGCCGAGCTCGCAGACGCCCTCGGCATCGACGCGTTCGGGCTGGGGGAGCACCACCGGCACGAGTTCGCCGTCTCGAGCCCCGAGATCGTGCTGGCGGCCATCGCGGCCCGCACCCGTCGCATCCGGGTCGGCACGGCGGTGACGGTGCTGTCCTCGGACGACCCCGTGCGTGTGTACGAGCGGTTCGCGACCCTGGACGCCGTCTCGTCGGGCCGGGCCGAGATCACGCTCGGCCGGGGGTCGTTCACCGAGTCGTTCCCGCTGTTCGGGTACGACCTGAAGGACTACGAGGTGCTCTTCGAGGAGAAGCTCGATCTGTTCGGCGAGCTGCTGCGCGAGGAGCCGGTCAGCTGGGAGGGACGCGTCCGTGCCGCGTTGACCGACGCCGACGTGTTCCCGAAGACCGAGGGTGGCATCCGCACCTGGGTGGGCGTCGGCGGCTCACCGGACTCGGTCGTGCGCACCGCCCGTCACGGCTTCGGTCTCATGCTCGCGATCATCGGGGGCGCGCCGGCGCAGTTCCAGCCCTTCGTCGACCTGTTCCACCGCGCCGCGTCCGCGCACGGCTTCGACCGCCTGCCGGTGGGCGTGCACTCGCCCGGGCACGTCGCCGACACCGACGAGCAGGCGTGGGAGGAGCTCTTCCCCGCCATGAAGGCCAATCGCGACGCCATCGGAGCGGAGCGCGGATGGCCGCCCTACAGTCGACTGCAGTTCCAGCGTGACCTCGGACCGGACGGCGCCGTGTACGCGGGCTCGCCGGAGACCGTCGCGCGGAAGATCGCGGCGACGGCCGAGCGGCTGGGGCTTGACCGCTTCGACCTGAAGTTCTCCAACGGCACCCTCTCGCACGCGAGGATGCTGCGTTCGATCGAGCTGTATGGCACGCGTATCGCCCCCCGCGTGCAGGAGCTGCTCGCGGAGCACACCGCATCCGCGTCGGCGTAGGCTGACACGGTGCCCGAGGTCCGCTACGTCGCGATCGGCGACTCGTTCACCGAGGGTGTGGGCGATGAACAGCCGGACGGGTCGGTCCGCGGCTGGGCCGACATCGCCGCGCAGGGCTGGGCGGACGCCGTCGGCGAGCCGATCTCGTACGCGAACCTCGCTGTCCGTGGCAAGCTCGTCTGGCCCATCGTCGAGCAGCAGCTTGAGCCCGCGCTCGCGCTGCGGCCGACGCACCTGTCGTTCAACGGCGGCGGCAACGACATCCTGCGTCCGCGCACGACGATCGCCCACGTCGCCGACGCGTTCACCCGCGTGCTGCGGCGCTGCGACGAGGAGGGCGTGAGGCTGATCCTGCTCTCGGGCGCGAACCCCTCGGCCGGGCTTCCGATGCGGCGTCTCATCCAGCGCCGCGGCGATGAGCTCTCGGACGCGGTCGTCGGCCGCATCCGGCAGCGGCCCGACGTCGTGCGCGCCCTGAACTGGCCGGACCGCGAGCTGGCCGGGCCGGCCTACTGGTCGCCGGATCGTCTGCACATGAACGCGCGCGGGCATCATCGTGTCGCGGCCCGTGTGCTCGACGTGCTCGGCCTCGAGCCGCCGGGGGAGTGGTGGTCGCTTCCGGAGGATATCCCCGCCTCCCATCTGGGCGGCCTGGCCTACTATCGTGCGCACGTCGCGCCGTGGGCGAAGCGCCGCCTGACCGGCCGTTCATCGGGAGACGGACGCACGGCCAAGCATCCCGACTGGGTGACGCTGCCACCGACGGTGACGCGATGACGGCCTGTGATCCCGGGGAGCCCGGATGACCGATCTCTCGCCCGTCCGCACCGGCGCGCCCCTGACGGTCACCGCCTCGTTCCACGGTGGACTCCGCACGAACGATCCGGCCGATGTCGACCGGATCCGGGGATCGATCCTCATCGCCACGGGGGCGAGCGACCCGATCGTGCCGGACCGTGCCATCGCCGCGTTCCAGGACGAGCTGCGCACGAACGCCGATCTGGATTGGCAGGTGCTGGTCTACTCGGGCGCCCCGCGCGTGTTCACGCTTCCCGGCATCCCGGCGTACCGCGAGACCGCGGACCGGCGGAGCTGGTCGGCGCTGGTGGAGCTGCTGGCCGAGCGGCTCGAGGCGGTCGCCGGCGAACGACCCGAGCCGGACGGACCCGAGGCCCACGGCATGGGCAGCTATCGGCAAGGCCGCACCTCAGTGATGCTCGCCGCTCGGAGCGTCGCTCGGCAGGCCGCGTCCGGATCGTCCGGGTTTCCGGGACCGGCATGTCGGGGACCCTGCAAGGGGTTCCTTGTCCGTCCCGCGGGCGTCACGGCTGTGTGTGGGGAGCGACGGGGTGGAGGACGCCGCATCCGCATCGTCATCGCATCCCCTCGTGTCCGTGGGTGCTTCGTAGGTTCGGGTGCTCGGGTGCGTCCCTGCGATGATCGCGGTCGCGAGTGCTGCGCCGACGCCGCCGATGACGATGGATGCCGGCGCACCGAGGAGGGCGGCCAGGGCGCCCCCGCGGAAGTTGCCGACTTCGGGCGCGGCGACGCCGATGACCTGCTCCACCGCGGAGATGCGACCGCGTGCGTGATCCGGAGCCTCGAGCTGCACCAGCACGCCACGCGAGACGACGGCGATCGTGTCGGCGGCCCCTGCGATCGCGAGGGAGAGAAGCGCAGCCCAGAGCGAGGTCACCGCACCGAACGTCGCGATCGCGAGGCCCCAGATCGTCGCTGAGACGAACATCACACGGCCGATGCGCCGGGTGCGGCTGAGCCGGCCGGACAGGAGGGCGGCGCCGAGGCCTCCGAAGGCGATCGCGGACAGGAAAAGCCCGAGTGTGCGAGGGTCTCCCTCGAAGTAGAGGTCGTTGATCAGCGGGAAGACGGCGATCGGCATCGCCAGGGCCGTTGCGGCGAAGTCGCTCGCGAACGCGCCGCGCAGAGTGCTTTTGCGAAGCGCCAATCGCCACCCGCTGTTTTTCACCGGCCGGGGTGCGCTCATGTCGGGCCGGGGCGGCAGCGGAGGCAGGAAGGCGAGCGAGGCCAAAGAGACGAGCGCGGCCGCAAGCTGTGCGCCGAAGGCGAGCGGGTAACCCCAGGCGGTGAGCACGCCGCCGAGGGCGGGGCCGACGAGCATCGCGAACTGGAACGAGAGGTTCTGCAATGCGAGCCCCGCACCGAGCCGCGTGGCCGGCAACAGCCTCGCCGGCAATGTTCGTCGTGCCGGCGCACCCGCTGCGCCCACTGCCGCGTTCAGCGCCACCAGAGCCAGCAGGGCGACGGGGGAGTGGGCGTCCAGTGCGGACTGGGCTGTCAGCGCGCCGGCGACGAGCGCCTGGAGCAGCGTGGTGAGGCGGACGATGTTGCGCCTGTCGAACCGATCGGCGAGGCTTCCGCCGAGCGGACCGGCGACGAGAATCGCGATGGCTGTCGCGAGACCGATCGTCCCGGTCCACAGCGCACTGTGCGTCAGGGCCCACATGTGCGCCAGCACGGCGACCGTCGCGATCTGCGATCCGAGGCTCGCGAACGAGGTG
>JASGDW010000216.1:0-7114 GCA_047606965.1 Microbacterium sp. | reverse complement strand
TTCATCCGAGGTGCTGAAGTTCATCAAGGACGAGGACGTCAAGTTCCTCGACATCCGGTTCACGGATCTCCCTGGTGTGCAGCAGCACTTCAACATCCCCGCCAGCACGGTCGACGAGGAGTTCTTCACCGTCGGCCAGCTGTTCGACGGCTCCTCCATCCGGGGCTTCGCCAACATCCACGAGTCGGACATGCAGCTCATCCCTGACGTGTCCACCGCCTACGTCGACCCGTTCCGCGAGGCGAAGACCCTGATCATGGTCTTCGACATCTACAACCCGCGCACCGGCGAGATCTACTCGAAGGACCCGCGTCAGGTCGCCAAGAAGGCCGAGAAGTACCTCGCCTCCACCGGAATCGCCGACACCGCGTTCTTCGCGCCCGAGGCCGAGTTCTACATCTTCGACGACGTCCGCTACGAGGTGAAGCAGAACACGAGCTTCTACGCCGTGGACTCCGAGGAGGGCGCCTGGAACACCGGGCGCGTCGAGGAGGGCGGCAACCTCGCCAACAAGACGGCGTACAAGGGCGGCTACTTCCCGGTCGCCCCGGTCGACAAGACCGCCGACCTGCGCGATGACATCAGCCTCAAGCTGATCGAGGGCGGCCTGATCCTCGAGCGCGCCCACCACGAGGTCGGCACCGGAGGCCAGCAGGAGATCAACTACCGCTTCGACACCATGGTGCACGCGGCCGACGACATCCTGAAGTTCAAGTACATCGTCAAGAACACCGCCGAGCAGTGGGGCAAGGTCGCGACCTTCATGCCCAAGCCGCTGTTCGGCGACAACGGCTCCGGCATGCACACGCACCAGTCGCTGTGGCTGGAGGGCAAGCCGCTCTTCTACGACGAGAAGGGCTACGGCGGGCTCTCGGACACCGCCCGCTGGTACATCGGCGGCCTGCTCGCGCACGCGCCCGCGGTGCTCGCGTTCACCAACCCGACGCTGAACTCGTACAAGCGCCTGGTCAAGGGCTACGAGGCCCCGGTCAACCTGGTCTACTCGGCCGGCAACCGTTCCGCCGCCATCCGCATCCCGATCACCGGCTCGAACCCGAAGGCCAAGCGCATCGAGTTCCGCGCGCCGGACGCCTCGGGCAACCCGTACCTCGCCTTCGCGGCGCAGATGATGGCGGGCCTGGACGGCATCCTCAACCGCATCGAGCCGCACGAGCCGGTCGACAAGGACCTGTACGAGCTGCCCCCGGAGGAGGCCAAGAACATCCCGCAGGTGCCGAACTCGCTGCTCGACTCGCTCGAGGCGCTGCGCGCCGACCACGAGTTCCTGACGCGTGGCAACGTGTTCACCGAGGAGCTCATCGAGACCTGGATCGAGTACAAGATCGAGAACGAGATCAAGCCGCTCGCGGCACGTCCGCACCCGTTCGAGTACGAGCTGTACTTCGGCGTCTGAGCCAGACACGACAGGAAGGGCCCCGAGATCCTCGGGGCCCTTCCCCGTCCCCTCCGCAGGAGAAATCGACTGCGCAGGACAATGCAGCAGCATCCCGTCCTGTCGTGCGGATATCTCCTGCACAGCGGATGCGCCCGCGCTAGCCGTAGAAGAGCCTCTCGAATACGCGGCGGGCGCGGCGGGCGGTGCCCATCCAGTCCTCCTCGACGCGGGTGGCCGAGTGCGACGGATACGTGAGCAGGCGCCCGATGCCGTCGAGCCGTCGCCGATCGGTCGGCAGGACGTCGCTGGTCTGACCCGACAGCAGCGTGTTCGCCGAGCGCAGCCTGCTCGCCAGCCGCCAGGCCTCCCAGAGCCGGCCGGCGGATGCCTCCGGCACCAGCCCCGCCTCCGTGGCGGCCGTCAGCGCGGCGGCGGTGGAGGTCGTGCGCATCCCGGGCACCGTGCGCGCGTGCTGCAGCTGCAGCAGCTGCACGAGCCACTCGACGTCGCTGAGGCCTCCCGGGCCGAGCTTCAGGTGCCGTGCCGGGTCGGCACCCTGCGGCAGCCGCTCGTTCTCGACGCGCGCCTTGATGCGTTTGATCTCCCGCAGCCCCTGCGGGTCGGGGTTCGCCGGGTAGCGCACCCTGTCCGCCAGCTCGGTGAACGCGCGGATGAGCTTCACACTGCCCGCCACACCGCGGGCACGCAGCAGCGCCTGCGCCTCCCACGACAGCGACCAGCGGCTGTAGTACTCCGCGTACGCGTCGAGTGAGCGCACGAGCGGGCCGTTGCGTCCCTCGGGCCGCAGGCCGGCGTCCAGGTCGAGCGGCAGACGGTGGTCCTCGGAGTGCTTGCGGAGCCCGGCCACCAGCTGAAGCGACAGCTCATGCGCCCGCTGCTCGTCGACGCCGTTGGCGCGGTATACGTACAGCACGTCGGCATCCGAGCCGAAACCGAGCTCGCGGCCGCCGAACCGGCCCATCGCGATCACGGAGAAGTCCAGCGCATCGTCGCCCGGCGGCACGACCTCGCGCCGCACCGCGCGCAGGGTCGCCTGGATGGTCACCTCGGTGACCGTCGAGAGGGATGCGGCCAGCTCCTCCACCGTGATCGAGCCGACGACGACCGCCATCGCGATGCGCAGCATCTCGCGTCGCCGCAACGCGCGCACCGACCGCATCGCCTCGTCGATCGTGTCGTGGCGCGTCTGGATCGCCCGCGCCTCCTCCTCGAGGGCGGGACCGCTCCGCGGCCGCAGCTGCTCCCCGTCGTCGAGCCAGGCGACCGACTCCGGGATCCATTCCATCAGGTCTCCGATGTAGCGCGAACCGGACAGCGCGTGCGTCAGTCGCTCGGCGGCGCCGGCCGAGTCGCGCAGCATCCGCAGGAACCACGGCGTCTCCCCCAGCCGTTCGCTGATGCGCCGGAAGGCGAGCAGCCCGTAGTCGGGGTCGACGCCGTCGGCGAACCACCGCAGCATCACCGGCATCAGGTGCCGCTGGATCGTCGCCTTCCGGCTTAGCCCGCTGGTCAGCGCCGCCATGTGCCGCAGCGCCCCGGCCGGGTCCCGGAACCCGATCGCGGCGAGCCGGTCGTGCGCCTGCTCGGCGGACAGCGCCCGGTCGGCCTCGGGGAGGGCGGCGACCGCGGACAGCAGCGGGCGGTAGAACAGCCGCACATGGATGTCACGGACCTCGCGCTTGATCTCCTCCCACATCTCCCAGACCGCCTCGCCGGTGTCGGCGAGACCGCTGGTGCGTGCGAGCACCCGGCGCTCGTCGGGGCCCGTGGGCATGAGGTGGGTGCGGCGCAGCCCCCGCAGCTGCAGGCGGTGCTCGAGCACCCGCAGCACCCGGTAGTCGCGCTCGAAGGCCGCGGCATCCGAGCGGCCGATGTAGCCCTCGGAGACGAGGGCATCGAGGGCGTCGAGCGTGCCGCGCTGACGGATGCGGTCGTCGCTGAGCCCGTGCACGAGCTGCAGCAGCTGCACGGTGAACTCGACGTCGCGGATGCCGCCCGGCCCGAGCTTGAGCTGATACGGTACGTCCGCGGCGGGGATGTGGTCGGTGACCCGTTCGCGCATCCGCTGCACGTTGTCGACGAAGTTCTCCCGCGCCGCGCTGGTCCACACCTTCGGCTGCACGGCTGCGACGTAGGCGTCGCCGAGCTGCGCGTCGCCGGCGATCGGGCGGGCCTTCAGCAGCGCCTGGAACTCCCACCCCTTCGCCCACCGGTCGTAGTACGAGACGTGCGAGTCCAGCGTGCGCACCAGGGCGCCCTGCTTGCCCTCCGGGCGCAGGTTCGGGTCGACCTCCCACAGCGGCGGTTCGACGTCGTCACCCGAGATCCCGCGCATCGTCTGCGCGGCCAGGCGCGTCGCGACGTCGATCACGCGGCTCTCGCCGAACTCGTCGAACGCCTCCCCGTCGGCGCCGCAGACGAAGATGACGTCGACGTCGCTGACGTAGTTCAGCTCGCGGGCGCCGGTCTTTCCCATGCCGATGATCGCCAGCCGGGTGCGGGCGACCTGATCGCGGGGGAAGAGGCTCTCGCCCACCCGCGTCCGGGCGACGGCGAGCGAGGCCTCCAGGGCTGCGGCGGCGGCGTCCGCGAGGACCGAGGCGACCTGCGGCAGCACGGCGACCGCGTCGGGTGCCAGCAGGTCGAACGCCGCGATACGAGCCAGCATCCGCCGGTACCGCACCCGCATCGCCATCCACGACGTCTCGTGGCCGGACGCCGCGAACCCCTCCTCCGCCCCGACGGCGTCGAGCAGCTCGTCGCGGAGCTCCGCCGGGGTGGGCAGCCGGTCGGGAGCCGTGATCAGGTCGCTCAGCTCACGCGGATGCCGGAAGTAGAAGTCGCCGAACCCCTTCGACGCGCCGAGCACCGCCCACAGGGCGAGACACCCGCGCGGCGAGCGCAGCACGTCGCGCACCGCCGATGCGTCACGGCGGGCGATCTTCGCGAGCGCGGAGATCGCCCCGTCCGGGTCTCCGGCGTGTGCCGCCTGCGCGACCCATCCGTCGCGCGGCAGACCCGTCACCTCCTCCAGCTCCGCCAGCAGCCGCTCGGCGTCGGTGATCTCACCGAAGCCGAGCCGGGCCAGGTCGGTACGCGCCGAGAAACGGTCGATGCCCGTCACGACCGCTCAGAGCATCTCGAGGTTGCTCTGCAGCTCGAAGGGCGTCACCTGCGAGCGGTAGCCCTGCCACTCCTTGCGCTTGTTGAGCAGCACGTAGTTGAACACCTGCTCGCCCAGGGTCTCGGCGACCAGCTCGGAGTCCTCCATCGCGTGCAGCGCCTGGTCGAGGCTCGTGGGCAGCGGGGCGTAGCCGAGGGCTCGGCGCTCCGCATCCGTCAGCGACCAGACGTTGTCCTCGGCCTCCGGCGGCAGCTCGTAGCCCTCCTCGATGCCCTTCAGGCCCGCGGCGAGCATGAGCGCGTAGGCGAGGTACGGATTGGCCGCCGAGTCGAGGGCGCGGTATTCGACCCGCGAGGACTGCCCCTTGCTCGGCTTGTACAGCGGCACGCGCACGAGCGCGGAACGGTTGTTGTGCCCCCAGCAGATGAAGCTCGGGGCCTCGTCCCCGCCCCACAGCCGCTTGTAGGAGTTGACGAACTGGTTCGTCACCGCCGAGATCTCGTTCGCGTGACGCAGCAGACCGGCGATGAACTGCCGCCCGACCTTCGAGAGCTGGTACTGCGCGCCCTCCTCGTAGAACGCGTTCTGGTCGCCCTCGAACAGCGACATGTGGGTGTGCATGCCGCTGCCGGGCTGGCCGCCGAGGGGCTTGGGCATGAACGTCGCGTACACGCCCTGCTCGATCGCGACTTCCTTGACGACGGTGCGGAAGGTCATGATGTTGTCGGCGGTGGTCAGCGCGTCGGCGTACCGCAGGTCGATCTCGTTCTGGCCGGGACCGCCCTCGTGGTGGCTGAACTCCACCGAGATGCCGAGGTCCTCCAGCATCCGCACCGACCGGCGCCGGAAGTCGTGCGCGGTGCCGCCGGGCACGTTGTCGAAGTAGCCGGCGGAGTCGACGGGCTCCGGGCCCTCCGGCCCGTAGGTCGACGACTTCAGCAGGTAGAACTCGATCTCGGGGTGGGTGTAGAACGTGAATCCCGCGTCGGCCGCCTTCGCGAGTGTGCGCTTGAGCACGTGCCGCGGGTCGGCGACCGCCGGCTGACCGTCGGGCGTCGTGATGTCGCAGAACATGCGCGCCGTCGGGTCGACCTCGCCGCGCCACGGCAGGATCTGGAACGTCGTCGGATCGGGCAGGGCGAGCAGATCCGACTCGTACGACCGGGTCAGCCCCTCGATGGCCGATCCGTCGAACCCGAGCCCCTCCCCGAACGCCCCCTCCACCTCGGCCGGCGCGATCGCCACGGACTTGAGCGTGCCGATCACGTCCGTGAACCACAGGCGGATGAACTTGACGCCGCGCTCCTCGATCGTGCGCAGCACGAAGTCCCGCTGCTTGTCCATGCGTTCTCCTCTACGAGCCGGGTCCCCCGGCGATCCTCGACGCGCCGACCGGCGCGTTCAGTCCTGTTCGCGCGCGTCGTCCTCGGCCCACTGACGGGAGCGCTCACGGATCAGCTCGGGCGCGTTCGCCGCCTCCTCGGCGGTGTCGAACGGCCCGGCCCGGTCGATCGCCGGCGACTCGAATCCGCGCTCCACCCGCCCGTTCGTCAGGTTGTACCAGAACTTGTCGTTGTCGTCGCTCACGATGCTCCTCGCCGATGCCTGATCCGATCCTACTGATCGCATCGCTCCCGGTCGCTAGGCTGAGCCCATGGCTTCGACAACCGATCGTGCAGTGGGGATCGACATCGGCGGCACCGGCATCAAGGGCGGCATCGTCGACCTGGCGAAGGGGGACCTGATCGGCGACCGGGTGAAGGTCCCGACCCCCGAGGGCGGCCAGCCCGAGGACGTGCTGGCCGCGGTGGAGCGTGTGCTCGACACGCTCGAGGCGACCGACGCCGACATCCCTCTGGGCGTCGCGTTCCCCGCGATCGTCAAGGACGGGCGCACCCTGTCCGCCGCGAACGTGTCGGACCGGTGGCTCGGCTTCGCGGCCGAGGAGTTCTTCTCGCAGGGCCTCGGACGCCGCATCCACTTCGCCAACGACGCCGACGTCGCCGGCGTCGCCGAGGTGCGCTACGGCGCCGCGAAGGATGCCGACGGGCTCGTCATCCTCACCACTCTCGGCACCGGGATCGGCTCGGCGCTCATCTACCGCGGCGAGCTCGTGCCCAACAGCGAGCTCGGCCATCTGCAGCGCGCCGGGCACGGCAAGGACGCCGAGGCCTACGCCGCGTACTCCGCGATGGAGCGCGACGAGCTGAGCTGGGAGAAGTGGGCCGAACGCCTGCAGTGGTACTACAGCCATGTCGAGTTCCTGTTCAGCCCCGACCTGTTCGTCGTGGGCGGGGGCGTGTCCAAGCACGCCGACAGGTTCCTGCACCTTCTGGATCTGCGCACCCCTATCGTGCCGGCGGTGCACCGCAACAACGCGGGCATCATCGGCGCCGCGGCGCTCTCCCTCGGCACGGCGTCGGCACGCCTGGCAGTGACCGCGACGGCCTGAGAGGGCGAATGGGCCGGCCTGTACGCCGGGTTCTGTTCCGGGGCGGATGCCCCTTCGACGGTCATCTCTCTCGGCGACACGTTGCCGTGCCGCTCCAGCGGCCTACCCGGGGACTCGGCGG
>JASGDW010000215.1:0-7985 GCA_047606965.1 Microbacterium sp. | reverse complement strand
TTGCCCACCATCGCCGTCGCCTACGGGGGGGGGGTGGGGCGGGGGGGGCGCTGGGCCGCACCCCCAGACCTCCCAGAGCAATCATCGAAGACAGAGGAGATAGCGTCATGGTGCGCAGAGACGGGACCGAGGCCGCCGAATACGGCCTGCCGCCACAGGACCAGGAGTTGATCAGCGCATCGCTCGAGGTGCGCGAAAGGCTGCAGATGCTGGCCCCGGCGATCGACGCCGCAGGCACGTATCCGTTCGGGGCGATCGAGGTCATCGAGCAGTCCGCTCTTCATGCGTTGTCGTTGCCGGAGAGCGCCGGTGGGCTTGC
The DNA here is from genome assembly GCA_047606965.1 of Microbacterium sp. Lineage (GTDB taxonomy): Bacteria > Actinomycetota > Actinomycetes > Actinomycetales > Microbacteriaceae > Microbacterium. The sequence continues at coordinate 7,666 of JASGDW010000215.1, read as the reverse complement.
GCCGCAGAAGACGTATGAGAACCTCCCGACCATGGTCCAGGTGTGGAAGAACCTCGGCGCCGGCGAGAGCTCGACCGCACAGGTGTGGGCGTTTTCGCAAGGCCTGTCGGCACAGCTGCTCGGCGAGCGCTCACCGCTGCCTCCCGCGAGCCGAGACAGCCTGCTCCGCGCGGTCGGGGAGGGCGGCATCCGGTTCTGCAGTCCGAACGCGGAGCGTTACCGCGGTCGCCGGTTCAACTATGAGATGGCCATCCGCCGTACCGACGGCGGCGTGCTCGTGAACGGGACCAAGTATTTCGCGACCGGCAGCCCGGGATCGCGGTACGCGCATTCGATCGGCCTGATGGAGGGTTTCGCCGACGTCTTCTCCGGCGGGCGTTACAACGTGCTGATCGATCTGGACAGCGATGGCGTCGAGCTGCGCGACGACTGGGACAACATGGGTCAGCGGGCGACCTGCAGCAACACGGTGACCTACCACGACGTCTTCGTGCCGGACGGCTACCACTGGGACTCCGACGCCGAGGACGACTCCGACGCCGAGTACCGCGGGCTCGTGCTGCCCTTCTCGCTGACGGCGATCCTGCTGGGGATCGGCGAGGGGGCTGTGGACGCGCTCGCAGAGCACCTGCGCACGCGTGCCACCTACGAGGGTGTGCTCGAGGACAAGGGGATCCGTCAGCAGCTCGGGCAGTTCGGCGCCCGGCTCGTCGCGGCCGAGGCCGCGCTGATGGACGCCGCTCGTCGGGTTCAGCTGTTCTGCACGCAGGGCGTCGGTGCTCGGGGGGAGATCTCCGTCCGGATCAGCGCGGCGAAGATCGCCATCGTCGAGGCGGTGATCGGCCTGTCGTCCGAGATGCACAAGTTCATGGGCGGACAGTCCTCGTCCAACGCCTTCCGCTACGACCGGTTCTGGCGGAACGCACGCACGCTGTCTGTGCAGGACGTGATGGATGTGCGTGTGCAGCAGGTCGGCGCCTGGTTCCTGTCGGGGGAGGAGCCCGCCGTCACGGGCCTGACGTGAGGCCGCGTCCGCTCAGCTCCTGCGGACCTCCAGCGTGGTGCCCAGTGCGGCCGCGGTGTCGAAGTAGCAGAATCCGGTGCCGTCCTGGCGAAGGCCCCGGGAGATGACGCTCAGCCCCATGTCGCAGCCGAGCTCGATGGATCCGGCGAGGTCGTCGACGTCGAAGCCGAGGTGGTACACGCCCTCTCCCCGTTCGTCGAGGAAGCGCCGCTGCGGGGTGTCGTGCTCGCTGGGCTCGCAGAGTTGGAGCTGGAAGTTCTCCAGATCGCAGCACTTGTAGCGCATCGCCTTCGTGCCTTCCTCGCTGGGCACCTCGAGCTCGACGTACGGGCTGCTCTTCGGGTAGTCGAACCACGGCGCGATGCCGAGCTCCTCGTAGCGTGCGACCGCCTCGTCCAGGTCGCGCACGATGACGCACACGTGGTGGAGTCGGCGGAAGGGGCTGGGAGAAGTGGGGATGAGGTTCGGCATACGGTGCAGTATACAGTCACGCTGACAACTCACCCTCCGAGGCTGCGCTCTCAGCGCGGAGGCAGCCCCAGTGATCGAGAGATGATGGCCATCGTGGCTTCGACGTGTCGTTTCGCGACATCCGCGGCAGCTGCTGCATCCCGATTCTCGAGAGCGTGCAGCAGTTCACGGTGCTCGGCGTCCACCTGCAGGTCGTCCGTGTCGGAGAACACGATCGGCGTGCTGAAAGACCAGTAGTTGATCTCCGTGTTGTGGGCGAACGAGGTGAGGACGGCGTTGCCGCCGGCCTCCGTGATGATCCGGTGGAAGCGGGTGTTGAGTTCGTTGATCTCTCGTCGCGGACGTGCGTCATGGTTCATCTGTTCCAGCAACGCCCGCAATTCGGACAGTGCCGTTTCGTCGATGCGGGCCGCCGCGAGGCCGGCCGTGACGGATTCGAGAGCGGCCCGGGCCTCGAGGTACTCCAGCACCTCGGCCGGATCGTGATCGCGGACCAGCCATCCCTTGTGCTGCGCGACGAGACCCTCCTGTCGCAGGCGCAGAAGCGCTTCGCGCACGGGTGTGCGACTCACGCCGAGTTCCACTGCCAGATCGACCTCGACGAGGCGATGATTCGGGCGGAGGTCTCCGCTCAGGATCGCGTCGCGCAGCCGCGTGTGGACGACGTCGGCCGTGTTCTCGACGACCCGGGGGGTTCTTGCCACGAGGGACGTCCTTTCGCTCTTCGAAGCAGTGTAGCGACGGTGCGGATCGGATCGGTTCGGCCTCATCACGTGGCGCCCGGGTGTCGGGCCATGGTGTCCACGCCCGGGTGTCCGGCGGTGGGGGATGCGGAGGTGTCGCCGATGGTCGGGAGAGCGCGCTGTCGTGCTGTTCTCCTCCTCGTCGGCGTCCATCCCGCGTCGCACTGTGATCTCTGTGGTGCCGGGTGCGAAGCGCGCGACAGACGTCGCCTCAGACTGAATACTGACCGGTATTCAGTCTGGTGCTCTGGCGCCTGCGGAACAAGGAGAAACATGTATTACTTCGGCCACTGCATGTGCCTGCTCGACTCCGAGCGTGAGAAGTATCTGCCCAAGGCCAAGACGATCACGAAGGCCAGCGTCGTCAACCACGAGATCCAGTTCCGGGCGGCCAGCGGTCGCGAGGACCGCGGCTGATGCCCCCTCGCCGACCGCGGCTCGGCGTTGGGCAAGGTAGCGCACGGCATCGTCTACGAGGTCGACGACGCGCGCGTCAACGATGACTTCGACGACTTCGACATCATCTTCCTTACGGTCAAGGGCGAGGGCGGCAACTACTACGACTGCTTCACCTACGTTCTGTGGCAGCCCGGTAAGCCCATGCGTCCGCCGCGTTACTTCTGGGAGCGCGTGCCGGCAGGCTTCGAGGAGCAGGGGTTTCCGAAGGAGTACATCGACACGATCTGGGCCACGTTCAACGAGTGCGCTGAATGTCCGGACTTCGAGCGTCCGATGCCTGCGGTGACGCCGGGCGGTTCCCCCTCCCCCTGCCGTCATATGCGTCGACACGCAACGCCGGCGGCGAGGGCTGGGAGCCCTCAAGGTACCCGCGTGTCCGAGGTCTCCGTATCCGCGAACGCGGTGTCGCGATGATGCCGTCCCCGGTCGGCTGCGGCCGGCGTGGACCATGGAATTCGGACCTCCCGGCCTCCGGATCGACCGGCGGAACCCTGGCATCTGTCGGCGCTATCTCACCGGCCACGTGGTTGCGGTGTCAGGGGGCGAGCCCTGGCTGGTCTTCGTCCCCTGACATCCAATTGCCGTCGGAGTTCTCGGTCGTCCCTTATCACCTGTCATCGGACGATAGGTGTGACGCTCGGATCTATGACCTGTGTACGAGTCGAGGGCGTGACATCCTTCGCAGAAGGCGGGATGCGACCCCGTGCCCCCGCCCCGCCGCGCGAGTCCGTCTCCATGCCGCGGGCTCGTGGGACGGGCACGACGGCTCAGTCGCCGACGACGATCGTGTCCGTGAGCGGACGCCGTGTGCGCGGGGTCAGTTCCCGTTCGCGGATCTTCTCGGGCGCCTGCTCGGGGTCGCCGAGGGTGCCCACGGCCATGACGGCCAACGGCTGCACGTGCGCGGGAAGGCCGAACGCCTCTGCCAACTGCTCGTGTTCGAAGCCGCCCATCTGATGGGTGAACAGGCCGACGGCGTGGGCCTGGATCGTGAAGAACGCGGCGGCCTGGCCGGTGTCGTAGATCGCCCAGGGCAGGGGCTCGCCGTCCTCGCGGCGCGTGTCGGCGAGGAAGACGACGAGGGCGCCGGCACCCCCGGCCCAGGTCTGGTTGAAGCCCATCAGCGCATCGAAGATCTTCTGGTGGGTGTCGGTGCCGCGGCGGCCGACGATGAGTCGCCAGGGCTGCGTGTTGCTCGCCGACGGGGCCCACCGGGCGGCCTCCAGGGCGCTGGCGAAGGCCTCTTCGTCCAGCGGCGCGGCGGCATCGAAGACGCGCGTGGACCAGCGCTCGGCGAACACGTCGAGCACGGGGACATCGGTGGTGGCATGGCGGTCGGTGACGGCGAACATGGAGACTCCTTCAACGGCGGATCATGGCGCGGGACGCCATCGGCCCGTCGGCTGCAACGCTACTCGCGTGAGCAGTGTTCCCGCTCCTGGCTTTCCGCTCGTCGTGTGGCGATTCCCTCGTGTCGCCTCGCGAATCTGAGGAGATCCGGGTTGCCGAGGGGTGCGTGCCGCGCCGGGGCGCCTCGGCATCCGGAATCTCCTCGAGATCAAGGACACCGAACCATCCTGGGGCCAGGACAGCACAGGCCTGAGGAGAGCGCCGGCGTGGGGTCAGGGCAGCACGGGCCAGGACGCCGGCCCCCGGGTGCCGGCCGCGTAGTGGTCCAGCGGTACCTCGCCACGGCGCCAGGCGTCCAGCACCGGTTGCACGATGCGCCAGCACTGCTCCGCGGCGTCGCCGCGCACCGCGAGCGCGGCGTCGCCGTCGAGGATGTTCGCGAGGACGTCCGCGTACGCGCGGAGAGCGCCGGTGCCCAGATCAGCCGACATCGTGGCGCGGGTCAGCGCGAAGGGGTCCTCGCCGCCGTTGACGTTCAGCTCGAGCGACATCGTGTCGGGGCCGAGCGAGAATCGCAGCACCGAGCCGGGGGCGTCGCCCGCGAACCCGTCCGGCAGGTGCCGCACCGGCCGGAAGCGCAGCACGATCTCGTGCGTCGCCGCGCCGAGCGCCTTCCCCGACCGCAACGTGAACGGCACCCCCGCCCAGCGGGTGGTCCGCACCTCGAACGTGGCCTGTGCGAGAGTCTCGGTGTGCCGCCCGGGGTCCACCCCGGGCTCGTCGGCATAGGCGGGCATCCGCTCGCCGGCGGCCTCGCCCGCCGTGTACTGCGCCCGCCACGAGAACCGCACGGGGTCGTCCTGCCACACGCGGGTCGCGCGCAGGGCGGCGGTCGTGGCATCCCGGATGTCGATCTCGTGCAGGGTCGCCGGCTCCTCCATCGCGACGATCGCGAGCACTTGCAGCAGATGGCTCTGGATCATGTCGGTCAGCGCCCCGGCCCGGTCGTAGTAGCCGGCGCGGCCTTCCAGTCCGAGCGACTCGTCGTAGCGGATGAGCACGGACTCGACGTGCTCGGCCTTCCACACCGGCTCGAGCACGCGGTTCGCGAAGCGGACGCCGAGCAGGTTCAGCACCATCGAGCGTCCGAGGAAGTGGTCGACGCGGAAGATCCGGTTCTCCGGCAGCAGACGTCGCAGCGTCAGGTTCAGCTCGTGGGCGCTGGCCTGGTCCGACCCGAACGGCTTCTCCAGCGCGAGGATCGTGCCGTCCGGCAGGTCGCCCGGCGACAGCGCCTCGCAGGCCGCTTGCGCGACCGCCGGAGGTACCGCGAAGTACAGCACCGGGCGGCCGGCGGTCTCGGCCAGCAGCGCCCTCAGGTCGGCGGGGTCGGTGATGTCCGTGCGGCGGTAGGCCGTCGACGCGGCGACCGCGGTCGCGCGTGCGCCGGCGTCCGGACCGAACGCCTCCGCCACGCGCGAGCGCCAGGTCGCGGTCGAGACCTCGTCCGTGCCCGCGCCGATCAGCCGCACGGCCCGGTCGGGCTCGTCGGCGAGCAGCTGGCCGAGGGCCGGGAGCAGCAGCCGGGAGGTGAGGTCCCCCGTCGCCCCGAGGATCACGAGCGTCGCGTCGTCCGTCACGTCCTCACCGTAGCCCGCGGATGCCGCGCCCCGAGATGTTCGTCTCCGTCGAAATGCGCACATGGACCCCAGCGGCGTGCACGTCGACGGAGACGAACGCGGGGGAGACGGCAGAATCGGATGGTGAGCGCCGCCATCGGGGACTATGCCGTCATCAGCGACTGCCGCACGGCGGCGCTCGTCTCCCGCTCCGGCAGCATCGACTGGTTCTGCGCGCCGCGCTACGACTCGGCATCCCTGCTCGGGGGGCTGCTCGGCAGCGACGAGCAGGGATGCTGGCGGCTCGCGCCCAGCGACCCGCACGCCACGCCCGCCCGCCGCTACGACGGCGACACGATGATCCTCGTGACGCGGTGGGAGACGACGGGCGGCGTCGCCGAGGTGCACGAGTTCATGCCGACCGCCGGCGGCCGCGTCGACATCGTCCGGCGCATCGTCGGGCTCTCCGGCGAGGTCGAGTTCGAGACCGAGCTGCGGATGCGGTTCGACTACGCCCGCGCCATCCCGTGGGTGCGCCAGACCGGGGATGCCGGGGCCCCCGCGCTGCGCGCGACCGCCGGCCCCGACACGCTCGTCGTGCGCGGCATCCGGCTGCATCCCGCCGACCACGCCCACCGCGGCACCGTCGTCGTCCACCCCGGCGAGACCGTCGATCTGACCGCGACCTGGTTCCGCTCCTACCGGCCCGAGCCGGACCCGCTCGAGGTCGGCGCGGCCCTGGCGGCCACCCGGGCCTGGTGGACGGGCTGGGTCGCACAGCTCGACCACAGCGGACCGCACCACGAGGAGGTCGTGCGGTCGCTGCTGGTGCTGCGTGCGCTCACCCACGAGGACACCGGCGGCATCGTGGCGGCCGCGACAACCTCGCTGCCCGAGGAGTTCGGCGGCCAGCGCAACTGGGACTATCGCTACGTGTGGCTGCGCGACGCGGCGCTGACGCTGGAGGCCCTGGTCGACCACGGGTTCCTCGGCGTCGCCGAGCGCTGGCGCACCTGGCTGCTGCGGGCGATCGCCGGCGATCCCGGGCAGATGCAGATCATGTACGGCCTGGCGGGCGAGCGCGACCTCGCCGAACGCGAGCTGACGAGCCTGCCCGGCTATCAGGGCGCTGCGCCGGTGCGCGTGGGCAACGGCGCGGTCGACCAGTACCAGGCCGATGTCATCGGCGAGGTGCTCGTCGCGCTGGAGGCGGCACGACTGGCCGGCCTTGACGAGGACGACCTCTCGTGGGCGCTGCAGCGCGCGCTGCTCGACCGGGTCGAGCAGGCCTTCGACCGTCCCGACAACGGCATCTGGGAGGTGCGCGGCCCGCAGCGCCGGTTCACGCAGTCGCGCGCCATGATGTGGGCCGCGTTCGACCGCGGCATACGCGCCGTGCAGCGCTGGGGCCTGGACGGGCCGGTCGAACGGTGGAAGCGACTGCGCGCCCGGATCGCCGCGGAGGTCCACGAGCACGGTGTGGACCCCGACGGCGGCTTCTTCACCCAGTACTACGGTTCGCACGAGGTGGACGCGTCGCTGCTGTTGCTGCCGCAGGTGGGCTTCTGCGCGCCCGACGATCCCCGCATGCTGGCGACCGTCGCCGAGATCGAGCGCACGCTCATGCCGGACGGTCTCGTGCACCGCTACCGCGTCTCGACCGGCGTGGACGGCGTCGCCGGCGGCGAGAACGCGTTCATCGCGTGCACCTTCTGGCTCGTCGAGCAGTATGCCTGCACGGGTCGCCACGAGGACGCCGCGACGCTCATGGCCCGTGCCTGCGAGGCCGCGAACGACGTCGGGCTCCTCGCCGAGCAGTACGACCCGGGCACCGGGCGGCAGGCGGGCAACACACCGCAGGCGCTGTCGCACCTCGCGCTCGTGCGCGCGGCGGACGCGCTCGCCGGGCACCCGGGACGCGCCGCGCACCGCCGGAGCTGAGGCCGCCCGGAGCCCGGTCGTGAGGAACGACCCGGCTTCCGCCGGTCCGTGTCCGGATC
>JASGDW010000214.1:0-3608 GCA_047606965.1 Microbacterium sp. | reverse complement strand
GGCGCGGGGCGCAGCGTCCCGATCGGGGCCCCGGCCGCGGGGCGACCCCGAGCCGGGTTCCGGCCGGCGGCGCCTACTTCGTGCTGAAGCTGACGACCTTCGGCGGGCGCACCACGGCGCGCACGACCTGCCGGTCGCCGAGGGCGCGCACGACGCGGGCGTCGTCGCGGGCGAGCTGCTCGAGGGCCGCGCCGTCGACGCGGGCGGGCACCTCGATGGTCGCGCGCACCTTGCCGTCGATCTGCACGACGGCGGTGACGCTCTCCTCGATCAGCAGGGTCGCGTCGGGCTGCCGCCAGGTCACCAGGCCCACGGATGCCGGATAGCCCAGCAGCTCCCACATCTCCTCGGCGGTGTGCGGGGCGAACAGGTCGAGGATCATCGCGACCGCTTCGGCGGCCTCCCGCACGGCGGGGTCGGAGGCGCCGGCGCCGGTGTCGATCGTCTTGCGGATCGCGTTCACGAGCTCCATGAGCCGCGCCACGACGACGTTGAACTTGGTCTGCTCGACCAGGCCCGGCGCCTCCGCCCACAGCCGGTGCGTGACGCGGCGCAGCGCGGCGTCGCCCTCGGCCCAGCGCACGTCGGTCGGGCTGTCGACCTCGCCGGCCACGCGCAGCGCACGCGCCAGGAACTTCGTCGCCCCGGTGGTCGAGACGTCCTTCCAGTCCTTGTCGTCCTCGACCGGGCCCGCGAAGGCGAGCGCGACGCGCAGCGCGTCGGCGCCGTGCGCGTCCAGCTCCTCCTGGAACAGCACGAGGTTGCCGCGGCTCTTGGACATCTTCGCGCCGTCGAGGATCACCATGCCCTGGTTGATCAGGCTCGAGAACGGCTCGGTGAAGTCGAGGTGGCCCATGTCGTACAGCGCCTTGGTGATGAACCGCGCGTACAGCAGGTGCAGGATCGCGTGCTCGACGCCGCCGATGTAGAAGTCGACGGGCGCCCACTTCAGCGCCTGCGCGCCGTCGAAGGCGGCGGCGGCGTTCCGCGGCGACAGGAACCTCAGGAAATACCAGGAGCTGTCGACGAAGGTGTCCATCGTGTCGGGGTCGCGCAGCGCCGGCTCGCCCGTGCCGGGCTCGACCGTGTTCACCCAGTCGGATGCCGCGCCCAGCGGCGAGCTGCCCTTGGGCAACAGGTCGAGCCCGTCCGGATCGGGCAGCCGCACCGGCAGCTCGTCCTCGGGCACCGGCACGATGCGGCCGTCCTCGGTGTGCACCATAGGGATCGGGGTGCCCCAGAAGCGCTGGCGGGAGATCAGCCAGTCGCGCAGCCGATAGGTCTTCGCGGCGCGCCCGGTGCCGGCGGCGTCCAGCTCGTCGATGACCCGCGCGATCGCGTTGCGCTTGCTTAGGCCGTTCAGCGAGCCGGAGTTGATCATGCGTCCCTCGCCGGTCAGGGCGACGCCGGTGCGGGCGGGGTCGAGGTCGTCGAGGGTGTCCTGGCCCTCGAACGGGTCGATCGGCACGCCCTGCTCGTCGAGCTCGATGACGGGGATCGCGCCCGTGATGGGAGCCGTCGTGTCCACCACGACGCGCACCGGCAGGTCGAAGACCCGGGCGAAGTCGAGGTCGCGCTGATCGTGGGCCGGCACGGCCATCACGGCGCCGTGGCCGTAGTCGGCCAGCACGTAGTCCGCGGCCCAGATGGGCAGTCGCTCGCCGTTGACCGGGTTGATCGCGTAGCGCTCGAGGAAGACGCCGGTCTTCGGCCGGTCGGCGCTCTGCCGGTCGATGTCGGTCGCGGCCTTGACCGTGTCAAGATATGCCTGGAAGCGCATGCGCGCCTCGGCGCTCGCGCCCGAGACGAGCTCGGCGGCCAGGTCGGACTCCGGGGCGACCACCATGAACGTGGCGCCGTGCAGCGTGTCGGGGCGCGTGGAGAAGACCGTGACCTTCTCGTCGCGGCCCTCGATCTCGAAGTCGATGTCGGCGCCGACCGAGCGGCCGATCCAGTTGCGCTGCATCTGGATGACCTTCTGCGGCCAGAAGCCCTCGAGCTGGTTCAGGTCGTCGAGCAGCCGATCGGCGTACCGGGTGATGCGGAAGTACCACTGGGTGAGCTTCTTCTTGACAACCGGAGCGCCGCAGCGCTCGCAGCGCCCGTCGACGACCTGCTCGTTGGCGAGCACGGTCTGGTCGTTGGTGCACCAGTTGACCGGGCTCTGCGCACGGTAGGCCAGCCCCCGCTCGAACAGCTGCTGGAACAGCCACTGGTTCCAGCGGTAGTACTCCGGGTCGCTGGTGTGCAGCACCCGGCTCCAGTCGAACGAGACGCCGTAGGCCTTCAGGCTCTCCCGCTGCTGCGCGATGTTGTCGTAGGTCCAGGTGACCGGGTTCGCGCCGCGCTTGATGGCGGCGTTCTCGGCCGGCAGGCCGAACGAGTCCCAGCCGATCGGATGCAGCACGTTGTAGCCGCGGTGGCGCCAGAAGCGGGCGACGATGTCGGAGTAGAGGTAGTTCTCGGCATGGCCCATGTGCAGGTCGCCGGACGGGTAGGGGAACATCGCCAGCACGTACTTGCGCGGGCGGGTGTCGTCATCGCCTCCGGCGCGGAACGGATCGGTCCGGGCCCAGCGCTCCTGCCACTTCGCCTGGATGGCGTGCGGATCGAAGCCGCCCTCGAAGACGGGGGCGGTGTCGGTCGGGGAACTGCTGGGCACGGGCAAACCTCACGGATGGGGATGTCGGGAAATCCTGCGCGACGCGCACCGTTCAGGTTACCCGACGCGTCCGCCAGCCCGGCGGGAGCGCGGCTCCGAGCGCGGCCAGCGGGGCGCGGGCCTTCACCGCGACCTCGTCGACCTCGGCGTCGGGCTCGGAACGCCAGGTGATCCCGCCGCCCGCGCCGACGTATGCGCCGTCCGGGTGCACGGCCACGGAGCGGATCGTCATGGCCAGGTCGAGGCGGCCGTCGTCGCCGACCCAGCCCGCGGCGCCGGCGAACACGCCCCGGGGGCCTGCCTCGATGCCGTGCAGCAGGGTCATGGCCGACAGCTTGGGCGCTCCGGTCATGCTGCCGGCGGGGAAGGCCCGGCGCAGCAGCTCGCCGACCGTCGTGCCCGGGCGGATGCGGCCTGCCACCGTCGAGACGAGCTGGTGCACGCTCGCGTAGCTCTCCACCTCCAGCAGCCGTTCGACGCTGACGCCCCCGGCCTCGCACACCGCGGCGAGGTCGTTGCGCATGAGGTCGACGATCATGACGTTCTCGGCCCGCTCCTTGGGGCTCGCCAGCAGTGCGGCGCGCAGCGCGGCGTCCTCCTCCGGCCTCGCCCCGCGCGGGCGGGTGCCCTTGATCGGGTGGGTGCGCACGATGCCGTCCGCGGCCTGGAGGAACCGCTCCGGGGAGGCGCCGACCAGCGCGTGGGCGCCGGAACGCACGAGCAGGCCGTGGTGCGAGGGGGACGAGGCCCGCAGCGCGGCGTGCACCTGCTCGGGGTCGATCTGGCCGTCGACCTCGAAACGGGTCGTGAGGCACAGCTGGTACGCGTCCCCGGCACGGATCGCGGCGCGGCAGCGGCCGATGCGCTCGGCGTACTCCTCGGGCGTGACCCGCGCCGCCGAGGCGCGGCGAGGCGGCGGCGCAACGGCGGGAGCGGCCGGGGTCGC
>JASGDW010000213.1:0-7218 GCA_047606965.1 Microbacterium sp. | reverse complement strand
CCCTCTTTATCCGCCGCCGGGCAGGGCATGTCCCACTTCGGCGCGGAAAGCGGGGCTCATACCGCGCCGAAGTGGGACATGCCCGTCCCGCCGGCGGATGCCGGGAGCCAGGTCGTCGGCCGGTCGGTGCGCCCGGAGGCCGGGCGTCGCGTGGTGCAGGGCCGCGAGCCGTACACCTTCGACGTCGTCGGCGCGGACGACCAGCCGTGGACGGGCACCGCGCTCACGCTGCGGGTCGTCGCCAGCGCGCATGCGCACGCCCGCATCCGCTCGATCGACACCTCGGCGGCCCTCGCGGTGCCGGGGGTCGTGGCGGTGTTCACGCATCACGACGTCCCCCGGATGCGGTACTCCACCGCGCGGCACGAGCATCGCGAGGACGACCCCGACGACACGCGGATGCTGGACGACACGGTGCGGCACGTCGGGCAGCGCGTCGCAGCCGTCGTCGCCGAGACCGCCGCGGCCGCCGACGCCGCATGCCGTCTGGTGCATATCGACTACGAGGTGCTGCCGGCGGTGTTCGACCCGGACGAGGCGCGACGCCCCGGCGCACCGCTGCTGCATCCGGATCGCACGCCCGCCGACCGCGTCGACGAGGCGCACCGCAACGTCGTCGCGACACTCCACGACGCCTCCGGCGGCGACGTGGCCGCGGCCCTGGCCGAGAGCGCCGTGACCGTCGGCGGCACCTGGCAGACCCAACGGGTCGCGCACGCGCAGCTGGAGACCCACGGCGCGATCGGCTGGCTCGACGAGGACGGACGCCTGGTCATCCGCTCCTCGACGCAGGTCCCCTTCCTCACCCGCGACGAGCTGTGCCGCATCCTGGACCTCGATCCGGAGCGCGTGCGGGTGTACGCCCCGCGGGTCGGCGGCGGGTTCGGCGGCAAGCAGGAGATCTTCACCGAGGACCTGGTCGCCCTCGCCGTGCTGCGCACGGGACGGCCGGTCGCCTACGAGTTCGCCCGCACCGACCAGTTCCAGCGCGCCTCGCTGCGGCATCCGATGCGGGTGAGCGTCGTCCTCGGCGCCGACGCCGACGGACGGCTCACCGCGATGAAGGTCGACGTGCTCAGCGACACCGGCGCCTACGGCAACCATTCCCGCGGCGTCATGTACCACGCGCTGAGCGAGTCGACGACGATCTACCGCGCGCCGGTTCGGCAGCTGGACGCGGAGGTCGTCTACACGAACAACGTGCCCTCGGGCGCGTTCCGGGGGTACGGGCTGGGGCAGGTGATCCTCGGCGTCGAGTCGGCGATGGACATGCTCGCCGAGCGGCTGGGAATGGACCCGTTCGAGCTGCGGCGGCTCAACATGGTGCGCGAGGGCGAGCCGTTGCACCCCGACGAGGACGAGGACGACCTCGTCTGGGGCAGCTACGGCCTCGACCAGTGCCTCGACCTCGCGCAGGACGCGCTGCGGCGCGGCAACGGGGTCGGCGCCCCCGAGGGGTGGCTCGTGGGCGAGGGCATGGCCGCGTCCATGATCGCCACCATGGCGCCGCGCGGCCACGTGGCCCACACGACGGCGACGCTCACCGCGGAGGGGACGTACCTGCTTCGGGCCGGAACCGCGGAGTTCGGCAACGGCACCACGACCGTCCTGCAGCAGATCGGCGCGACCGTCTTCGGCGTGGGGTTCGATCGACTGCGGCTCTGGCACGCCGACACGGACGCCGTCCGCCACGACACCGGCGCCTTCGCCTCCGCCGGGATCACGGTCGCGGGCAAGGCGCTGTACGCGGCGTGCCGGTCGCTGGAGAAGCGGATGCGGGAGATCGCAGCCGGCCGGACCCGCACGGATGCCGGCGACGCCGTCGTGACCCCCGACGGCGTCGCGACTCCGGCGGGCACGGTCGGCTTCGCCGAGATCGTCGCCGCCGCCCCCGATGCATTCCGCACCGAGCATGGACTGGCGGCGGACGGCAGCGAGTTCGGCGACGTCCGCTCGCTGGCGTTCAACGTGCACGCGGTGCGGGTCGCCGTCGACCCGGCGACCGGCAGCGTCCGCATCCTGCAGTCGATCCAGGCGGCGGATGCCGGCGTCGTGCTCAACCCCGCGCAGTGCCGCGGGCAGGTCGAGGGGGGCGTGGCGCAGGGCATCGGCAGCGCGCTGTACGAGGAGGTCATGACCGATGGCGGGGGGAGGGTGACCACTCCCGTGTTCCGCACCTACCGGGTGCCGCAGTTCGCCGACGTCCCGCCGACCGAGGTGTACTTCGCGCAGACCGAGGACACGGTGGGCCCGCTCGGCGCGAAGTCGATGAGCGAGAGCCCGTACAACCCGGTCGCGCCCGCCATCGGCAACGCCATCGCGCGGGCCCTCGGCCGCCGGCCCTTCGAGCAGCCGTTCAGCCGCGACCGCGTGTGGCGGCTCGCACAAGGCCGCTGACCGCCCCTCCGGCCAGCCGGCGAGACCTCGCTGATGTCACGAAAACGGCGCTGAGGCGTGACATCCGCGACGTCTCGCGGACGGTCGGGGGACGGACGGGGGATCAGCGAGGGAGCAGGGCGCCGAGGGCGAGGAACTGCGCCTCGAACTCCGCGCGCAGGCGGGCCTTCGCGGCCTGGTCGCAGAACGCGCCGTCGATGCCGTTGCGGGCGATCGCCCGGGCGGTCGGGGCGTCCACGCCCATCGCGGCCAGGCCCTCGCGGTATTCGCGGCCGAGGTCGGTGCGGAAGAACATCGCGTCGTCGGTCGACACCGCGACCCGCAGCCCGGCGTCGATCATGGCGCGGATGCGGTGGCCCTCGTCCAGCGTCCAGCCCGAGCAGATCGTGGTCGACACCGGGGTCACCGTGAACACGACGTCGCGCTCGCGCGCGAGCTCCACCAGCGCCGGCTCGTCGACGATGCGGTAGCCGTGGTCGAGCCGGTCGCAGCCGAGCTCCTCGAGCGCCACGCGCACGGCATCCGGCGTCGCGTACGGGGTCTCGGCGACGTGCGCGGTGCGCTTGAGCCCGTGCCGACCCGCGAGGGCGTATGCCTGGGCGAACCGCCCCGGCTCCTCGGTGTCCTCGGGGGTCAGGTCGTCCTGCCCGATCCCGACCACCTCGGGCAGCGAATGCTCGATCACCTGCTCGACCATCTCGACCGCGGATGCCGCCGACTCGCGCCGGTTGATCGCCGCGACGATCCCGAAACCCACCCCGAAGTCCGCCTCGGCGGCGCGCAGGCCGCCGATCAGCGGGTCCATGACGTCGCGGTAGCCGAGTCCGCGCGCGGCGAAGTACTGCGGGTTCACGGAGTACTCGCGGTAGCGGAGGTTGCCGTCGGCGACGGCGGAGCGCACACCCTCGTAGGCCACGCGCTCGAAGTCGTCAGGGTCGCGCAGCACATCATGCGCGAAACGGAATGCGACCAGGAACTCCCGCAGGTCCGCGAAGGCGAACAACCGCTCCGGGTCGGTTGTGGGCAGCCGGACGCCGTGCTTGGCGGCGAGCTCGACGAACAGCGGCGCGCTCATGGTCGACGCGAAGTGACAGTGCAGCTCGGTCTTGGGCAGCAGCTGCAGATAGTCGGGATACGAGATCATCGGGGTGACCGTCCGCGCAGCCGCGGGCCCTCCTTGACGACCACCAGCCGGTACGGGGCGCCGTCGGCCGACCACCAGCGGTGCGAGATGCCCCCGCCGTAGTAGATCGAGTCGCCGACGGCGAGCGCGTGCGCCGTGCCCGCGAGCTCGACGAACACACTGCCCTCCACGACGTACAGGAACTCCTCCTCGTCGTGCACGAAGCACTCGCCCCGCTCCACCGCGTCGGAGACGACCTCCATGGGGTGGAACGGCCGATCGCCGTGCACGAGCATGCGCGCGGATCCGGCCGCGAAGCCCTCCGGCACGGCGCCGATCCCGGCCCGCTGCACCTCGACGTCCATGGCGCCGACGACGGGCGCCTCCGCGGCGGCGATGAGCTCGATCGGACTCGTCTCCAGCGCCAGGGCGATGCGCCGCAGCGACCCCAGACTCGGCTGCGCGAGCCCGCGCTCGAGCTGGCTGAGGAAGGGATGCGACAGCTCGGTGGCCGTGGCGAGCCGCACGAGCGTCAGGCCCCGCGCCTTGCGCAGCTGACGGATGCGCGCCCCGAGGCGGATGACGGCGGCGGCGTCCTCCGCCTGCTGCCGGTCCGTTGCGACGCTCACGCTCGTCATGCTCTCATGCGGGCAGAGCGACTCCGTGGGCGGCGGCGTAGTCCTCCACCCGGGCGACGTAGCCGGCACGGCGGGCCGGGGTCAGCCAGGAGGCCGCGAAGGAGTTGAGCGCCAGGCGCACCAGATCCGTCTCGTCCAGTCCCGCGTACTCGGCGAGGGCCACGTAGTTGTCGCCGACGTAGCCGCCGAAGTACGCCGGGTCGTCGGAGTTCACCGTCACCGCCACCCCCTCGCGCATGAGCCCCACGATCTCGTCGGACTTCATCTGCTCGGTCACGAAGGAGTTCGACACCGGGCAGCAGGTGAGCCCGAGGCCCCGTTCCTTCACGAGCGCGACCAGCTCCGGGTCCTCGACGATGTTGGTGCCGTGGTCGATGCGGTCCACACCGATCTCGGTGAGCACCTGGCGGATGTGGCCGATCGATCCGGGCTGGTCGATGTCGCAGTGCATCGTCAGCAGGAACCCCTCTGCCCTGGCCCGTGCGAACACGGCCGCGAACTTCGAGGGCGGGTTGTCGCGCTCGTCGGAGTCGAGCCCCACCCCGACGATCCACCGCCGGTAGGGCAGCGCCTCCATGAGCGTCGACATGGCGTGCTCGGCGGAGAAGTCGCGCAGGAAGCACATGATCAGCTCGGCGGACACGCCCAGCTCGGCCCGCGCGCGCACCACCGCCCGCCGGTATCCGCCGATCACGTCCTCGAACGGCACGCCGCGGCTCGTGTGCGCCTGCGGGTCGAAGAACATCTCGGTGTGCACGACGCCCTGCGACGCGGCCGTGCGCAGATACGCCCACGCCAGGTCGTGGAAGTCGTCCGCGGTCTGCAGCACCGCCATCGCCGGGTAGTACACCGCGAGGAAGCTCGTCAGGTCGGTGAAATCGTAGGTGGCACGCACCTCGTCGACGCTCGTCTGCGCGAGCGGGATGCCGTTGCGTGCCGCCAGCGCGAACTTCAGCTCGGGTTCGAGGGTGCCTTCCAGGTGCAGATGGAGCTCGGCCTTGGGCAGGCCGTGGGCGAACGAGATCAACGCCTCCGTGGCGGTCATGGGACTCTCTTTCGGTGACACGGGCGAGGGGCGGACGCCGCTCAGATACCGCTGCGGGGGCTCATCCCCATCCGGGCCAGCACGACGTCCTCCACGATCTGGATGACGTTGTAGAGCACGATGGCCGCGACGGTGATCGCGACGACCGAGGCCCACAGCGCGGAGTACTTCGCCTGGGAGATGTACGCCGACATCGTGCCGCCCACCCCGCCGCCCACGGCGAGCCACTCGGCCAGGAGCGCACCGGTGATGGCGCCGGGCACCGAGATGCGGACGGCGGCGAAGAACGACGGGAGCGAGGACGGCATCGCGATCTTGCGCAGCTTGGTCAGCGCGCCGCCGCCGTACACCTCGACGAGGTCGTTCTGCTGAGGGGATGTCGACTTCAGTCCGAACGCGATGTTCACCAGTGCCGGGAAGAGCACCACGATGCCTCCGATCACGGCGACCGTGGCGACGTTGCGGCCGAACACCAGGATGATCACCGGCGCCATCGCGACCAGCGGCACCGAGCGCAGCAGCATCGCGATCGGCATCAGCGCGTTCTCGACGCCCTTGCTCAACTGGAACAGCGAGGCGCCGACGAGCGCGGCGACCAGGCCCGCGACGAAGCCGATGACGGCGTCGCCGAGGGTGGCGGTGAGATTCGACACGACGGCGGCGAGGTTCTCGCCCGCCGCCGGGACGGTGAACAGGTAGTTCCACACGTCCACCGGTCCCTTGGCGATCATGGGCGAGACGTCGAACAGCGCGAGCACGCCCCACCAGATCACCAGCACCGCGACGATCGTGCCGAGGAAGGTCAGCAGGCCCCAGCCGAGGGCGCGGAAGGCGGCGGCGCGCGCCTGCTTGCGCAGCTGCGCGTCCAGGCGCGTCACCGTGCGCGGGACGGGGATGGAGACGGCGGTCATGCGGACGCTCCCTTCGACCACGGCGCGATCAGACGCGCGACGAATCCGACGATGGCGAACCCGGCGAGGGCCACGACGCCGCTGACGATCGCGAGCGCCCACACCAGATCGGACTGGGCGGTCTGCATCGCGAGCATCATCGCCATCCCGACGCCGGCCTCGATCTTGCCGAAGAACTCCGACAGCACGGCCCCCAGGAACGCGGCGGGAACGGCGATCTGCAGAGAGTTGAGGATGGCGGGAAGCGCCGCGATCAGGCGCACCTTGCGCAGCTGGGTGAGCTTGCTGCCGCCATAGACCGAGATGAGGTCGAGGCTGGTCGGGTCGGCGGACTTCAGTCCGACCAGAGCCCCGACGACCGTCGTGAAGAAGACGGACAGCGCGGCCAGCAGCACGGCGGTGCCGCTGGGCTGGCCCGCGTCGGGGACGGGGAAGAGGATGATCGCGATCATCCCGATCGCGACGATCGGGACGCAGTAGGTGAGGATCGCGATCTGCATGGCGATCCCCTCCAGCCGTGGCACGAGCAGCACGAGGAAGGCCAGCAGCAGCGCCAGACCGTTGCCCCACACGTAGCCGATGCCGGCCTCGGCGAGGGTGACCGAGAAGTTGCGCCAGAAGTAGTCCCAGCCGTTGTCGATCGCGGCGAGCACGACATCCAGCGGGCTGGGGATGACGCTCTTGCCGGAGGGGTTGAGCCACACGGCGGACACGATCCACCACAGGATGAGGAAGCCGACGACGCCGATGGTGCCGGTCAGCCAGGCGGGCAGCTTGATGTCCTCCCAGTGGACGGCGCGACCCTTCCCGACGGCGGCCGTCTCAGTGGTCGTCATCGGCGGCGGCGCCTCCCGCGCCGAACAGCAGCTCGGAGGCCTGGTCCGCGTAGGCGTGGAACTCGGGGCTGCGCATCATGTCGGGGACGCGGGGACGCGGCAGGTCGATCGTCATGACCTCCTTGATTCGGCCGGGACGCGGGCTCATGACCGCGACCTGGTCGGAGAGGAAGATCGCCTCGGAGATGCCGTGGGTGACCAGCAGGGTGGTCGCGGGCTTCTCGGTCCAGATGCGCAGCAGCTCGAGGTTGAGCTTCTGCCTGGTCAT
>JASGDW010000212.1:0-7714 GCA_047606965.1 Microbacterium sp. | reverse complement strand
GAGCGGCTCGTGAACGCGATCCTCAACGAGGACACCCTCGCGACCTACCACGAGCAGGGCCGGCGCCTGGGCCGCCTGATGTACGAGGGTCGCTGGCTCGATCTGGTCGCTCATGCCCAGGCCGTGGCGGCCGCCGATGCGGTTCGCCTCGAGGACGAGGGCCACCGGGTCGTCGTAGGGGATGCCGTTCAGCGCCACCGGACGGCCCGCCTCGAACGTGACCGCGACGTCCTCGGCGGCGATCTCGACCGCCGGGTCCCAGAACGCGACGCCCATGATCGGCTCGACGGTCTCGAGTGACACGTCCAGGTGCTCGAGCGTCTTGGCCTCGTGCGTCGCCCCCCAGATGTTCGCGTCGGTCGAGTAGGCCTTCTCGGCGGAGTCGCGGTAGGGGAAGCCGTGCGCGACGAGCCACTCGCTCATCTCCGCGCGCCCGCCCAGCTCGCGCACGAAGTCGGCGTCCAGCCACGGCTTGTAGATGCGCAGTGCCGGGTTCGCGAGCAGGCCGTAGCGGTAGAACCGCTCGATGTCGTTGCCCTTGTAGGTGGAGCCGTCGCCCCAGATGTCGACGCCGTCCTCCTTCATGGCGCGCACGAGCAGGGTGCCGGTGACGGCGCGGCCGAGCGGGGTGGTGTTGAAGTAGGTGCGCCCGCCCGAGCGGATGTGGAAGGCGCCGCACGACAGCGCGACGAATCCCTCCTCGACGAGGGCGGTCTTGCAGTCGACGAGGCGCGAGACCTCGGCGCCGTATTCGAGGGCGCGGCCGGGGATCGACTCGATGTCGTCCTCGTCGGGCTGGCCGAGATCGCCCGTGTAGGTGCAAGGGACCGCGCCCTTGTCGCGCATCCATGCGACCGCCACGGAGGTGTCAAGGCCCCCGGAGAAGGCGATGCCGACGCGCTCGCCGACGGGCAGGGACTCGAGGACCTTCGACATGGTCCTCCATCCTACGTCGGCGGGGATGCCGGCTCCGGCAAGGACGTCGTGGGCTTGTCGATGGTCGTCCGTTATACCGCGAGCCGGTGTCCGGATGGCATCGGCCATCGTCCTGCCGGCCTCGCCCGCGGGCCCGTCGCCCGGCCTCGATAGGATGGTGTGTACCCGTCCGACAACGGAGAGTGAACCCATGCCAGGCATCGTGATCGTCGGCGTCCAATGGGGCGACGAGGGCAAGGGCAAGGCGACCGACCTGCTCGGCGATCGCACCGACTGGGTCGTCAAGTTCAACGGCGGCAACAACGCCGGCCACACCGTGGTCATCGGCGACGAGAAGTACGCGCTGCACCTGCTGCCCAGCGGCATCCTCTCCCCCGGGGTGAACCCGGTGATCGGCAACGGCGTCGTCGTCGACCTGGAGGTGCTGTTCGCCGAGCTCGAGGCTTTGAACGCGCGCGGCGTCGACACCTCGCGCCTGCGCATCAGCGCCAACGCGCATGTGATCACTTCGTACCACCGCACCCTCGACAAGGTCACCGAGCGCTTCCTCGGCAAGCGGCAGATCGGCACGACCGGTCGCGGCATCGGCCCGGCCTATGCCGACAAGATCAACCGTGTCGGCATCCGGATGCAGGATCTGTTCGACGAGAACATCCTGCGGCAGAAGGTCGAGGGCGCCCTCGACCAGAAGAACCACCTGCTCGTGAAGGTCTACAACCGGCGCGCCGTCACCGCCGACGAGGTCGTCGACGACCTGCTGTCGTACGTCGAGCACCTCCGTCCGCTCGTGTGCGACACCGCCCTGCTGCTGGACCGGGCGCTGGACGCCGGCGACGTCGTCGTGTTCGAGGGCGGCCAGGCCACGATGCTCGACATAGACCACGGCACCTACCCCTTCGTCACCAGTTCGTCGGCGACGGCCGGGGGAGCGGCGACCGGCTCGGGCATCGGCCCGAACCGCCTGGACCGCATCGTCGGCATCGTGAAGGCGTACTCGACCAGGGTCGGGTCGGGACCGTTCCCGACCGAGCTGTTCGACGAGCAGGGCGAATGGCTGCGCTCGCGGGGCTTCGAGTTCGGCACCACGACCGGCCGTCCGCGTCGCGTCGGCTGGTACGACGCCCCGGTCGCCCGCTACGCGACCCGCATCAACGGCATAACCGACCTGGTGCTCACCAAGCTCGACATCCTCACCGGCCTCGACCGCATCCCGGTGTGCGTCGCCTACGACGTCGACGGGCGCCGCTTCGACGAGATGCCGGTCAACCAGAGCGACTTCCACCACGCCACCCCGATCTACGAGTACTTCCCGGGGTGGCGGGAGGACGTCTCCGGCGCCCGCCGCTTCGAAGACCTGCCGCAGACGGCGCAGGACTACGTGTCGACCCTGGAGCGGATGAGCGGCACGCGCATCTCGGTCATCGGGGTCGGAGCCGCCCGCGACGCCGTGATCGTGCGCCACGACCTCGTCGACTGATGCGCTTCTGGGTAGGCGGCTACACCGCGGACATGGACGGCGCGGCCACCGGCGTCGGCGAGTTGCGCGCGGGAGCCGTCGACGACGTGCTCGCCGGCGGCCCGCTCGGCTTCGCCGGCACGGCCGCCTCCGCCGACGGCTCGCCTTCCTGGCTGGTGGCGCACCCCACGCTCGACGTGGTCTACGCCGCGCTGGAGGGCGCCGGCGCGGTGCAGGCGTTTCGGCGCACGGGCGAGGCCTCGTTCGAGCCGCTGGGCGAGGCGGCCCCGGCGGGCGAGTTGGTGTGCCACGTCGCGGTGGCACCGGATGCCGGGTCGCTCGTCGCCTCGTGCTGGGGCGACGGCCGGGTCGTGCGGATGCGGTTGGATGCGGCCGGCCGCCCCTCCGACCCGCAGCTCGCGTCGGCAGCCGCCGATCCGTATGCCGAAGACGGCATGGACCCGGATGATGCGGCGCCGGCCCTCGCGGGCCTGGATCTCGCCGCGGCCGCGCGGGCCGTGCGCGACGCCGCCGGCGAGGAGTATGCGCACCTGCTGCCCCGCGTCGAGGATGGACCGGAGCCGGCGGACGAGGCGCCGGCCGAGGACCGCGTCTCCCGCGCGCATCAGGCCCTGTTCCTGCCCGCCGGCGACGTCGCGACCACCGACATGGGGTTCGACCAGGTGCGCTTCTGGCGGCCGACATCCGATGGTCTGCGCGCGGCCGGCCGGGTCGTGCTGCCGCGCGGCAGCGGCCCCCGGCACATGCGCTGGCATCCGAGCGGGCACCTCTACGTCGTCACGGAGCTCTCGCGCGAGGTCTTCGTGCTGCGCCCCGACGAAAGCGGCTCCTGGCGGCTCGTGTCGTCGGCCTCCCTCTCGCCGGCGCTGCTCGACGACGACCTCGCGGCCGAGATCGCGCTGTCGCGGGACGCGAGGTTCGTGGTGGTCGGCGTCCGGGGCAGCAACGCGATCGCGACGTTGCGCGTGAGCGGCGAGGGCGACCGGCTGTCGCCGCTCGCCCTCGCCGACAGCGGAGTCGACTGGCCGCGCCATCACGTCGTGCTGCGGGACACGGTGCTCGTCGCGGGCCAGCGCTCCGACGAGGTCGCCTCGCTCACCCTCGACGAGCGCACCGGTGTGCCCGGTCGCGTCCGCCACCGCACGATCGTGCCGTCGCCGACCTGCCTGCTGCCCGCGCGCTGACGCCGGCCGATCGCTTCTCGCGCGACCGCGCCGATCTCATGCGATCGCGTGACAAGACCGGCGTCCGGTCGCGCGAGATCGGCGTGGACGCGTGAACGACCGGGCTGCCCTAGTGGCCGGGTTCGAGCTTCGCGTCCTGCCGGGGGACGATGACCTGCTTGATGATCAGCAGGATCGATGCGGTCACGGGGATCGCCACGAGCGCGCCGAGCAGGCCGAGCAGGGTGCCGCCGACCAGGGCACCGATCACCACGAGCGCGCCGGGGATCGAGATGGCGCGGTTCATCACCCTCGGGGTGAGCACATATGCTTCGAGCTGCATGTAGACGAGGTAGGCGACGGCGAAGATCAGCGCCGCGATCGGGCTGGAGAACAGCGCGAGCACCGACCCGATCGCCCAGAACAGGACGGTGCCGACGAGCGGGATCAGGGTGATGCAGAACGCCACCACCGCCATCAGCAGCGGGAACGGCAGGCCGAGGAACAGGTACAGCAACCCCGCGAACACCGAGTTGAAGAACGCGAGGACGACCATCCCGGTGATGTAGCCGCCGATCGACTCGGTGATCTGCTCGGTCAGGCTGCTCACGCGGGGCCGGCCGTACGCCGGGACGAGGCGGTAGAACGCCTGCTTGATGGTCGGCAGGGTCGCGAGGAAGTACAGGCTGAGGACCAGGATGATGATCAGACCCGAGATGCCGCTGACGATCGTGATGCCCACCTGCAGCACGCCGCCGCCGATCGTCGCGATGTTGCTGGGGGTCGTGAGGAACTCCTGCACCTGCGAGAGGAGATCTCCGATGGACGCGCCGAAGGAGTCGTGCAGCCATGCGTAGAGGTCGCTGTCCTGGAAGCCGGAGATCAGCGACGGCAGGCTGGTGATGAACTGCGCGATCTGACTGACCACGGTCGGGATGATGAGCATCAGGATGCCGACGAGCACGAGGGCGAACGCGAAATAGACGATGACGATGCTCCACCCGCGGGACACCTTGCGTCGTTCCAGCGTGCGCACGACGGGGTCGAGCCCGAGCGCGGCGAACAGGGCGAACACCACGTAGATGATGACCGTGGACAGGTTGGAGATCGCGAGCCCGACCATGATCGCGGCGAGCGCGCCGAGCGTCACGAAGAAGCCGACGCCGAAGGGCGAGTGCAGCGCGCGCCACTGCAGGGACGCGGGCGGTCGCGGAGCGGGGGGCGCGGCATCGGGTTCGCTCATGCTCACACTCTAGGGGCGGCGGCCGGTCGCGCATCCGGGCGCGCGGTAGTGTCGAGGGGCCGTGAGGAGGCCCGCCATGACAGACCAGGACCCGAGGCAGACGCTGCTCGAACTGCGTGCCAGCATCGACAACATCGACGCTGCCCTCGTCTACATGCTCGCGGAGCGTTTCCGGCGGACGAAGCAGGTCGGCATCCTCAAGGCCGAGCACGCCATGCCGGCGTCCGACCCGGCCCGTGAGGAGCAGCAGGTCGCGCGGCTGCGGGCGCTGGCCGAGCAGGCCGACCTCGACCCCGAGTTCGCTGAGAAGTGGTTCAACTTCGTGGTGGCGGAGGTCATCCGCCACCACACCGCCGCGGCCGACGGCCGCTGACGCGCGCTCAGTTGAACAGCAGCGCGAACGCTGTCGCGCCGCCTCCGACCAGCACCAGCACCACGATGACGACCCAGGCGATCAGCCTCATGCGCGCCTGACGCCGCTTGTGGAAGCCGTCGTACTCGTCGCTCATCGTCAGTCCTCCGTGACGGTCGGCCCGAAGGCGGCGGGCAGCGTGCCGCGGCTGAGCTCGCGCAGCTCGGTCAACGGCACTGTGAACAGTCCCTGCACCTCGAGCGCGGGCTCGTCCCCGTCTGCCGCGGAATCGGTCACACCGATGCGCAGCACCGGATAGTCGCGGCCCGCGCACAGGCCGCGGAACTTCACGTCCTCCTCGCGCGGCACCGAGACGACGACGCGGCCGGTCGACTCCGAGAACAGCGCGGATGCGGCGTCCACCCCGTCGCGTTCGATGATCTCGGTCAGCCAGACCCGGGCGCCGACGCCGAAGCGCAGCACGCCCTCGGCGAGCGCCTGGCCGAGGCCGCCCTCGCTCAGGTCGTGGGCGCTGGAGATGAGGCCCTGGTCGCTCCCGGCCTGCAGCAGCTGGGCGAGCCGCTTCTCGGCGGCGAGGTCGACGGCGGGCGGCAACCCGCCGAGATGGTCGTGCACGACCTGCGACCATGCGGACCCGCCGAGCTCGTTCGCGGTGACGCCGAGCAGGTAGAGGTTCTCGCCCGGATCCTGCCAGCCGGAGGGGATGCGGCGGGCGACGTCGTCGATGATGCCCAGCACGCCGACGACCGGCGTCGGGTGGATCGGGGTGTCGCCGGTCTGGTTGTAGAAGCTGACATTGCCGCCGGTGACGGGGATGCCGAGCTCCAGGCAGCCGTCGGACAGGCCCTCCACGGCCCGCGAGAACTGCCACATGACCTCGGGGTTCTCCGGGCTGCCGAAGTTCAGGCAGTCGGTGACCGCGGTCGGGACGGCGCCGGTGACGGCGACGTTGCGGTAGGCCTCGGCGAGGGCGAGCTTGGCGCCCTGGTAGGGGTCGAGCTGGCAGAACCGCCCGTTGCAGTCGGTGGCGATCGCGAAGCCCAGGCCGGAGCCCTCGTCGACACGGATCATGCCCGCGTCGTCGGGGAAGCTGAGGGCGGTGTTGCCCAGCACGTAGTAGTCGTACTGGTTGGTCACCCAGCCGGTGTCGGCGAGGTTCGGGCTCGCGAGCAGGGCGGTGAACTGCGCACGCAGCGTCTCGGCGTCCGTCGGGCGGGGCAGTGCCGCGGCGGCGTCGTGCTGGAGGGCGTCGATCCAGGCGGGGTAGGCGACGGGCCGCTCGTACACCGGTCCGTCGACGGCGACGGTGGTGGGGTCGACGTCCACGATCCGCTCGCCGTGCCAGAAGATCTGCAGGCGTCCGTCGCCGGTGACCTCGCCGAGGACGCTGGTCTCGACGTCCCACTTGCGCACGACCGCGAGGAACGCGTCGAGCTTGTCGGGCGCGACCACGGCCATCATGCGCTCCTGGCTCTCGCTCATGAGGATCTCCTCCGGCGTGAGCGACGGGTCGCGCAGCAGCACCCGCTCCAGGTCGACGCGCATGCCGGAGCCGCCGTTGGCGGCCAGCTCGCTGGTCGCGCAGGAGATGCCGGCCGCGCCGAGGTCCTGGATCGCTTCGACGAGGTCGTCGCGGTAGAGCTCGAGGCAGCACTCGATGAGCACCTTCTCGGCGAAGGGGTCTCCGACCTGCACCGCGGGGCGTTTGGTCGGGCCGCCCTCGGTGAACGTGTCGGAGGCGAGGATGCTGGCGCCGCCGATGCCGTCGCCGCCGGTGCGCGCGCCGAACAGCACGACCTTGTTGCCCGCGCCGCTGGCGTTCGCGAGCTTGAGGTCCTCGTGCCGCAGGACGCCGACCGCGAGCGCGTTGACGAGCGGGTTTCCCTGGTAGACCGCGTCGAACACGGTCTCGCCGCCGATGTTGGGAAGGCCGAGGCAGTTGCCGTAGAAGGAGATGCCGGCGGTGACGCCGTGCACGACCCGCGCCGTGTCGGGGTGGTCGAGGCGGCCGAAGCGCAGCT
Source organism: Microbacterium sp. (assembly GCA_047606965.1). Lineage (GTDB taxonomy): Bacteria > Actinomycetota > Actinomycetes > Actinomycetales > Microbacteriaceae > Microbacterium. The sequence goes on along the minus strand of JASGDW010000212.1, from coordinate 501 downwards.
GGTCCATCACGGCGACGGGGCGGGCGCCCATCGAGATGATGTCGCGGACGATCCCGCCGACCCCGGTGGCGGCGCCCTGGAACGGCTCGACGTATGAGGGATGGTTGTGGGACTCGACCTTGAAGGTCACCGCCCAGCCCTCGCCGATGTCGACGACTCCGGCGTTCTGACCCATGCCGACCATGAGGCGCGTCCTCATCTCGTCGGTGACCTTCTGGCCGAACTGGCGCAGGTAGGTCTTGCTCGACTTGTAGGAGCAGTGCTCGCTCCACATCACGGAGTACATCGCCAGTTCGCCGCCGGTGGGGCGCCGGCCGAGGATGTGCTTGATCCGTGCGTATTCGTCGTCGGTCAGGCCGAGGGCGGCGTAGGGCTGTTCCCGCTCGGGGGTGGCGAGGGCGTTCTCGACGGTGTCGGCGACTCTGACGGCGCCTTCTGCGGGGATGGTCACGCGGCTGAACTCCAAGAATCGCGGATGCCGGACGGCGTCCAGTCTACGCG
>JASGDW010000211.1:0-6277 GCA_047606965.1 Microbacterium sp. | reverse complement strand
GGCGTCGCCGCCGCGCTCGCCGCCGGCGACCTCGACCCGGGCGCCGGCGACGACTCGGCCGCCCAGCGGGCGACGCTGCTGGCCCTGCCCGGCATCGGCCCGTGGACGGCCGACTACGTGCGCATGCGCGTCACCGGCGATCCCGACGTCTTCCTGCCCGGCGACGTCGCCGTGCGCGCCGGCGCCGCCGCGGCGGGCCTTCCGGCCGAACCGCGCGCGCTGACGGCATGGGCCGAGCGTGCCGCGCCGTGGCGCAGCTATCTGACCGCGCACCTGTGGCGGGCGGCCGGCCCCGCCCGTCGCAATCCCGGCTCGGCGCGCCCCGCATCCCTCGTGACGCACACCGCCCGGATCCCGACAGGAGACCGCCCATGACCGCCCTGATCCAGACCCTCGAGACTCCCGACGGCCCCTTCACCCTGCTCGTCGACGACCGGCAGCGGGTGCTCGCCTCCGGATGGACTGCGGACCCCGCCGCCGTGCTCTCCCGGCTCAAGGCCGAAGACCGTCCGGCCGCGACCAGGGAGGGGGAGACGGATGCGGCCGCCGCCGTCCGCGCCTACTACGCCGGCGACCTGGCCGCCCCCGGCGCCGTCGAGGTGCGGCACCGCGGCACCGCCTGGCAGCTCGCCGGCTGGCGCGCGCTGCGCGAGATCGCCCCCGGTGCGCCGCTGACCTACGCCGAGCTCGCCCTGCGCCTGGGCAGCCCCCGCGCCGTGCGCGCGGCAGCATCCGTGTGCGCCCGCAACGCGCCGGCGCTGTTCGCGCCCTGCCACCGGGTGCTGCGCACCGGGGGAGGGCTCGGCGGATTCGCCTGGGGGCTGCCGGTCAAGCAGAGCCTGCTCGCACGCGAGGCGACGGGCCCACGTTGACGTACAGCGGACGTTCAGCATAGGCTGGAGGGCTCTGCCTCGAAACCTCCGCGCGCGGGCCCCAACCGGGAACATCACGCGACCCGACCGGACCCCGTCCCGCGTGCGGCCCTCCGCGCGCGCCGAATCACCCCTGCACGATGTCACACTCCACGCTCTCCACCCCGCGCGCGCTCGCGCGGCTGCTGCCGTTCGCCCGTCCGGTGCTGCCCCGGATGCTGGCGGGCGCCGCCACCGCGCTCGCCGCCGCGCTGGTCGCACTCGCCATCCCGCTCGCGCTGGAGGCGCTCGTGGGCGGTCCCGCCGTCGCCGGTGATCCGGTCGCACTGGCGCTGGGCGTGGCCGCGATCCTCGCGCTGGGACTGGCGGAGGCGGCACTCGTGTGGCTGCGCCGCTGGCTCGTGCTCTCACCGTCCACCCGCATCGAGTACGCGATGCGCACGACGTTCACCGCGCACCTGGAACGGCTGCCGGTCGCCTTCCATGACCGGTGGCAGTCGGGTCAGCTGCTCAGCCGCATGATGCAGGACATCGGCCTCATCCGTCGCTGGCTCGCGTTCGGTCTCATCATGCTCGTGGTCAACGTGCTCACGATCGCGGCCGGCGCGCTGGTGCTGTTCCGCTGGCACTGGGCGCTGGGGGGTGTGTTCCTGGTCTGCTCCGCGCCGCTGTGGTACGCGGGCTTCCGGTTCGAGAAGAGCTACGGGCTGCTGACCCGGCAGAGCCAGGACCAGGCCGGGGACCTCGCCACCGCCGTCGAGGAGAGCGTCCACGGCATCCGCGTGCTCAAGGCGTTCGGCCGCGGCGGCCACGCCCTGGCGAAGTTCGCCCGGCAGGCCGAGACGCTGCGGCGCACCGAGCTGCGCAAGGCGGCATCCGTCGGCTGGATCTGGTTCTGGCTCACCCTGCTGCCCGACATCGCCTTCGCGCTGTGCCTGCTCACCGGGATCGGGCTTGCCGCGGCCGGGCAGCTGCAGGTGTCCGAGCTGTTCGCGTTCTTCGCGATGGCCACCGTGCTGCGCTGGCCGATGGAGTCGATCGGATTCCTGTCCTCGTTCCTGCTGGACGCGCGCACCGCGACCGACCGGGTGTTCGAGGTGCTCGACGAGCCGGTGACGATCACCGACCCCGCCCGACCGGTCACCGTCGCCCGCCCACGCGGGCGCCTCGCCTTCGAGGGCGTGCACTTCCGGTACCAGGATGCCGCGGCGTCCTCCCGCGACCTGCTCGACGGCGTCGACCTCGTGCTCGAACCCGGTGAGACCGTGGCGTTGGTGGGCCTGACCGGCTCCGGCAAGACGACGCTGACCACCCTGCCCATCCGCCTGTACGACGTGACCGGCGGGCGGATCACCCTCGACGGCGTCGACATCCGCGACCTCGGGCTGCGGGAGCTGCGCACCCACGTGTCGACCGCGTTCGAGGACGCCACCCTGTTCTCCTCGAGCGTGCGGCAGAACGTGCTGCTCGGCCGCGACGACCTCGACCCCGCCTCGGAGGCCGCCGACGCGCTGCTGCGCGAGGCCCTGGAGGTCGCGCAGGCCGGGTTCGTCGACGCGCTGCCCGACGGCGTGGACACCGTCATCGGCGAGGAGGGGCTGAGCCTGTCCGGCGGGCAGCGGCAGCGGCTCGCCCTGGCACGAGCGGTCGCCGCGCGCCCGGCGGTGCTCGTGCTCGACGACCCGCTGTCGGCGCTCGACGTCGACACCGAGGCCCTCGTCGAGGCGGGGCTGCGCCGCGTGCTCCAGGGCACGACGGCGCTCATCGTCGCGCACCGGCCCTCGACCGTCGCGCTCGCCGACCGGGTCGCCCTGCTCGAGGACGGCCGCATCACCGCGGTCGGTCCGCACGCCGAGCTGCTGCGGACGAGCGCCCACTACCGGCACGTGATCTCGAGCCTGGATGCCGCGGAGGCGGGTCGATGAGCGCGGTCACCGGAACCGGCGGCGAAGACCGCACCGACTACACGCGCGCCGAGAGCCGCCAGATCCGCCGCCGGTCGCTGCGGCTGCTGGGCGCGCTCGTACATCCTCTGCGCGCCCGGCTCGCGCTGGCGGCGGCCGTGCTCGTCGTCTCGACCGGGCTGCGCGTGGTCGGCCCGGCGCTGATCGCCCTCGGCATCGACAGCGCCCTGCCCGCCGTGCTCGCCACGGCCGACTGGCTGCCGACGTTCGCCGTGTTCGCCGTGTACGTCGTCAGCGCGATCGGGGGCGCCGCGCTCATCGGCTGGTACCTCGTGGTCGCCGCCCGCCTGACGCAGGCGATCATGCTCGATTTGCGGACCCGCATCTTCCGGCACACGCAGCGACTCAGCCTCGAGTTCCACGAGTCGTACACCTCGGGCCGCATCATCTCCCGCCAGACCAGCGACCTCGACGCGATCCGGGAGCTGCTCGACGGGGGGCTGAACGAGCTCGTCTCCGGCGTGCTCTACGGCGGGTTCACGCTGATCGCGCTGCTGGCGGTGGACTGGCGGTCCGGCCTGGTGCTGATCGCGATGGGCGTGCCGCTGGGCCTTCTGATGCGGTGGTTCCACCGCCGTTCGCAGGAGACGTACCGTGCCTCGCGCGTGATCAGCGCGCAGGTCATCGTCATGTTCGTGGAGCGGATGACCGGCATCCGCGCGGTGAAGGCGTTCCGCACCGAGCAGCGCGACGACGTCGAGTTCGGGGAGCTGAGCGGGCGGTACCGCGAGGTCAACGAGCGCTCCATGCGGCTGTTCGGGACCTTCGAGCCGGGCCTGATGGCGGTCTCGGCGCTGACGCTGGCGGTCGTGCTCGCCGGGGGCGGTCTGCGGGTGGCCGCGGGCGGCATGGAGGTCGGCGTGCTGCTGGCCGCGGTGCTGTACGTGCGCAACTTCTTCTCGCCGCTGCAGCAGGTGGCGATGTTCCTGAACCAGTACCAGTCCGCCGCCGCCGCGCTGGAGAAGGTGTCCGGCGTGCTGGAGGAGGAACCCGGCGTGCCCGAGCCGCGACGGCCCGAGGCCCTGCCGCACGCGGCCGGGCACATGCGCTTCGACGACGTGGTGTTCGGGTACGGCGACGGACGCACGATCCTGCCGCGGTTCGACCTCGACATCCCGGCCGGGCAGACCGTCGCGCTGGTCGGCACGACCGGCGCGGGCAAGTCGACCCTCGCGAAGCTCACCGCCCGGTTCTACGACCCCTCCTCCGGCCGCGTGAGCCTGGACGGCGTCGACCTGAGCGACCTCGCGGCGCCCGACCTGCGCCGGGCGGTGGTCATGGTCACGCAGGAGGCGTACCTGTTCAGCGGCTCCGTGGCCGACAACATCTCGCTCGGCAAGCCCGATGCGACCCACGAGCAGATCCAGGACGCCGCGCGCGCCGTCGGCGCCGACGCGTTCATCCAGGCGCTGCCGGACGGCTACGACACCGACGTGAACAAGCGCGGCGGCCGCGTCTCGGCGGGGCAGCGGCAGCTGATCTCGTTCGCCCGTGCGTTCCTCGCCGACCCGGCGGTGCTCATCCTCGACGAGGCCACCGCGTCCCTCGACATCCCGGGGGAGCGGCTCGTGCAGCAGGCGCTGCGGACGCTGCTGGCCGACCGCACCGCGATCATCATCGCGCACCGGCTCTCGACGGTCGCGATCGCCGACCGGGTGCTCGTGATGGAGCACGGCGAGATCGTGGAGGACGGCACGCCCGCCGCACTGATCGCCGGTGCCGGCCGGTTCGCGCGGCTGCACGCCGCCTGGCGGGCCTCGCTGGTGTAGCCGCCGCGATCTCCTACACTGTCAGTACAGTCAACATTGTGTTGACGTGTATGACATCGTGCGAGGAGACCCGATGACCGTCCCCGACCGACTCGTACCCGGAGACCTCGTCGAGACCGTGCGCGGCGCGAAGGTCGTCGAGCCGGACGCCTCGTCCGAGCGCGCGCGGTCGCTACGGGTCGAGGGCGGCCTGCTGCGTGCGGCCGAGGACCCGGACCGCGCATCGGGGAGGGATGGCGACCCGGGGCGCGCGCAGGTCGACGGCCGCGGGTGGCTCGTCCTGCCGACCCTGGTCGACGCCCACGCCCACCTCGACAAGGCATACACGCTCGACGAGGCCGCACCGTCCGGGCTCGACCTCGACGGCGCGATCGCCGCGTGGCACCGCATCGGCGAGACGATCACGGAGGCGTCGATCCTCGAACGCGCGCGCCGGGGGCTGACGGCGGCGCTGGAGGCGGGTGTCACGGCCGTCCGCAGCCATGTCAACTACCATGCCGGCCCGGACCCGCTCCGGGGCGTCCGCGCGCTCGTGGCGCTGCGTGAGGAGTACAGGGGACTCGTCGACCTGCAGGTGGTCGCGATGCAGTCGCACGACCGGCCGATCGAGCTCGTGCGCGAGGCCGCGGCCCTCGGCCCGGACCTGCTGGGCGCCTGTCCCCACCTCACCCCCGATCCGGCCGCCGAGACCGCGCGGGTGGCCGCCGTCGCCGAGGAGCACGGACTCGGACTCGACCTGCACACCGACGAGACCCTCGATCCGGCCTCGCTCGACGTCGTCACGCTCGCCGAGCGGACGGCGGGATGGCCGGCCGGGCGCATCCGCACGGCGAGCCACTGCGTGAGCCTCGCCGCGCTGGCGCCGCAGCGGCTTCGCGAGGTGCTCGCGCGCGTCGCGGCCGCAGGCGTCTCGATCGTCACGAACCCGCACACGAACCTGCTGATGCAGGGACGCGGCGCGCCCCCGCCGGCGCCGCGGGGACTCCCGCCGCTCGCGGAGATCCTCGACGCGGGGATCTCGCTCGCGGTCGGCGGCGACAACGTCCAGGACCCCTTCCATCCGCTGGGCGACGGCGACGTCTGGGATGCGGTGGCGCTCCTGGTCGTGGCGGGCCACCTCGACCCCTTCCGGGCCGTTCGCGTCGCCAGCGCCGGCGGCAGGCGGGTGCTCGGGCTGCCGCCGGCGGCGCTGCGCGCGGGTGATCCGGCCGACTTCGTGCTGGTGCGTGCGGACGCGCTGACGCAGGCGATCGCCGAGCGGGCGCCGGATCGGGTCGTGGTGCGCGGCGGACGCGTCGTGGCCGTGCGGCGCAGCCACCGCCGGTCGCTGACGCCTGCGCCGCTCCCGGTCCGCGCAGGAGCGGTGCGATGACTGCCGGGGCGCCGTTGCGTTGGGAGCAGCACTCCGGCCCCGCGCTCGCGGCCCGTCTCACCGAGGCCACCGTGCTGGTGTGCGCGGTCGGCGCGATCGAGCATCATGGTGCGCACCTGCCGCTGGACACGGACGCCGTCATCGCCGAGGAGACAGCCGAGAAGGCCGCGCTGCGGGCGCGGGAGTGCGGCGTCGACGTCGTGCTGCTGCCGCCGATCCGCTATGCGAAATCGGACGAGCACCACTGGGCGCCGGGCACGATCTGGCTGTCGGCGCAGACGCTGCTGGCGACGCTGCGCG
>JASGDW010000210.1:0-6119 GCA_047606965.1 Microbacterium sp. | reverse complement strand
TGGCTCAGCGCGTCGAGCACACCCAGCGCGACGGTGGACTTGCCCGAGTGACCTTCCGCGGAGGTGATGAAGATGCTCTGCGCCACCCGCTCAGCCTATGCGGGGCCGGCGCGCGGGGCCAGGACGCCTCGGCGCCGAGACGCCCCCCCCCGGCCGGCCCGGGCCGGCCCGGGCGCAGAACACAGGACGAACCGGCGGATGCCGCATCCGCCGCCCCTCGCAACGGCGTGTCGGGTCCGGCGTCCTGGGTTCTGCGCCATCGCGTCCTCTCCTCCCCAGGGCAACAGGCCGTGCCGCAGCGGTCGGGCCTGTGCAGGAGCGGTCCGCCCCGCGCCCGGTCCGTCACACGATGACGGGATGCTGCCGCCGAATCCCCCCGACTCGATCCCCGCCGCCTACCTGCGGAGGCGTCGCCGACGCGGCGAACCCGTCCCGCAGCGGTGGCGCGTCTACTCGCGCCCCGAACTGCTCGCCGAGGGGTGGACGCCGAAGAGGCTGACCGCGGCCGTGGTCGACGGACGCCTGGTGCGGGCGCGCAACGGCGAGTATCTGCATCCCGATGCCGACCCCGACTGCGTCGCCGCGTGCCGCACCGGCGGCCGGCTGACATGCGTCTCGGAGCTCGCCCGATGGGGTGTCTTCGTCCTCGACGCGACCGCACTGCACGTCTGCCACGAGCGCGGCGACTCGCGTCACCGACCGCTGCCGCGCGAGATCCGACGCCATCGCCGGCGCCGCGCGAGACGCCCGCGGGAGGACGCCTCGGTCGACCTGATCGAGGCGTTCGCCGACGCCGTCCGCTGCCAGCCGCCCCGTGCGGCGATCGCCACGCTCGACTCGGGCCTGCATCTCGGGCTCATCGACCGGCGCGATCTCGACCGCATCTTCGCGCAGCTGCCGGCGCGGTCCGCCGCGCTGCGCCGGCAGCTGGACGCCCGTGCCGAGTCTGGCTCCGAGTCGTTGGTGCGCCTGATCCTGCGGGCGATCGGCTGCGAGTTCGAGGCGCAGGTGCGCATCGACTCGGTGGGCCGCGTGGACTTCGTCGTCGAAGGGCGGCTCATCGTCGAGTGCGACAGCGAGGGCTTCCACGGGTCGTGGGACGAGCGGCGGCGCGATCTGCGACGCGATCAGGCCGCGGCCGCCCTCGGCTATGCGACCTATCGTCCGATCGCGGAGGACATCTTCTGGCACCCCGACCGCGTGATCGCCGCGCTCCGCGGCCTGATCGGCCTGCTCCGCGCCGCGGCGCGCTGAGCCACAGTCCCCTCTCCGCCTCTCTTGCCCCGCGCGCTGCCCTGCCCTGCCCCTGCCGCGCCCTGCCTCCGAGCACAGAACACAGGACGAACGGAGGGATGCGGCCTCCGCCGCCTCTCTCGCCGGCGTGTCGGCGGAGGCGTCCTGAGTTCTGATCGCAGGCGGCCGGAGGGCGGCGTCCTGAGTCCTGATCCCGAGCGACCTGAGTCCTGATCGTCAGAGGCCGGGGGGAGGAAGCGCACGGGCGGGAGGCGCCGTCGGGGCGGAGGGCAAAAGAGAAGACCCTCCGCGCACCCGACAGAGCCTGGTTACCCTTGCTACGTTTCCGTCCTGGGGGAGTTGGCCTGGGTGCCGTCACGCGGAGAGCCGGGATCGATCCTACCCGCGCCGGCCGCGCCTGTCGAAGCGTCGCCATGCGAACCGCCTCGCCCCGAGCACGCGGCTGGGTCGGCGGTTCGGGGATACGATCTGATCACGGGGCGCCGCTGCCCGCGTCCGGCGCGGCCGCGGGCCCCGGTCGCGGAGGGGGAAGTCGTGGAGAGCGCCGAGCGGTTCGCCGAGGTGACGAGACGGATCACCGCATCCGTCGAGAGCGTGATCGACGGCAAACCCGACGCGGTGCGCGCCGCCCTCGTCGCGCTCCTCGCCGAGGGGCACCTGCTGATCGAGGACGTGCCGGGCGTGGGCAAGACCATGCTCGCCCGCGCCTTGGCGGCCTCCGTCGATGCGACCGTCCGCCGCATCCAGTTCACGCCCGACCTCCTGCCGGGCGACGTCACCGGCGTGTCCGTGTTCGACCCGAACAAACGCGAGTTCGAGTTCAAGCCGGGCGCGGTGTTCGCGCACATCGTCATCGCCGACGAGATCAACCGGTCCTCCCCGAAGACCCAGTCCGCCCTGCTGGAGGCGATGGCGGAGCGGCAGGTCACCGTCGACGGCAGATCGCACGCCCTCGCCGAGCCGTTCCTGGTCATCGCGACGCAGAACCCCCTCGACATGGAGGGCACGTACGCACTGCCCGAGGCGCAGCGGGACCGCTTCATGATGCGCATCTCGATGGGGTACCCGGATGCCGCGGCCGAGGCGCTGATGCTGCGCCAGCGCGAGACGGAGAACCCGCTGACGGCGCTCTCGCCGGTGGTCACCGCCGAGGAGGTGCTCGATCTCATCGCCTGGGCCCGCAACATCCACGTGTCCGCCCCGATCGAGGAGTACGCGGTCTCGCTCGCGAACGCCACCCGCGACCACCCGGAGCTGCGACTGGGCGCCAGCCCCCGGGCGACCCTGCAGCTCGTGCGCGCGGCCAAGGCGCACGCGGCGCTGGAGGGCCGTTCCTTCGTCGTCCCGGACGACATCGCCGCCCTGGTCGTGCCGGTCTTCGCGCACCGGCTGATCCCCGTCCGCGTCGGCGGGTCCCGGGGCGGGGATCCGGCGCAGCACGTCGCCACGCTGCTGGAGCGCATCCTGAGCTCCACACGCGTCCCGCTCGACGCGCGCGGCTGACCATGCGCCGCTGGCCGCTGACGGCGCGGGGAGCCCTCGCCCTGCTCCTCTCGGTCGCGTGCTTCGCCGCCGCCGCCGTGACGGGGCTGGTCGAGCTGCAGGTGTTCGGGATGCTGCTGGCCGCCCTCGTGATCGTCTGCCTGCTGTGGGTGCTGTTCACCCGCCGCCGCGGCGAGGTCGAGCGCAGCGCGGTGCCCGAGGCGCCTGCGGTGGGCGACACCGTCACGATCCGGCTGCTCGCCCGGGTGCTCTCAACCTGGTCGGTGCCGGCCGGGCGCTGGCACGACCGCCTGTCGACGGGGCTGAGCGGCGACACATCGCGGATGCTGCCGGGCATCGGATCCGCCTGGCGGGACGCCGACCGCACGATCGCGTGGTCGTATCAGGTGCTGGCCAGGCGGCGCGGAGTGCACCGGCTCGGGCCGTCGACCGTCACGATCGCCGACCCGTTCGGGCTCACGCGCCGCGATGTGCGGGTCGGCGGCGCGTGGTCGCTCGTGGTCACCCCCGCGGCGGTCTCACTGGACCCGGCGGGCTCGGTCGCCGGGGGCGCCGGGGGCGCGCGCTCCTCGTTGACGAGCCGGTTCACCCAGGGTTACGACGACCTCGTCGCCCGGCCGTGGATGCCGGGGGACTCGGTGCGGCGCGTGCACTGGCGCGCCAGCGCGCACCGTGACGAGCTGATGGTGCGCCAGGAGGAGCACGAGACGTCGCCGGCGGCGACGGTCGTGTTCGACGCGGCGGGATCGCGGTTCGCGCCGGCGGGCGGCGTCCCGGGCCTGGACCCCCGGTTCGAGGCGGCGGTGACCGCCTGCGTGTCGGTCGCGGCGTACCTCGCCCGCAGCGGGTTCGACGTGGCCGTCACGGATGTCGAGGGTCGGACGCTGTGCGACCCTCTCGCGGCCGGCGACGAGGACGGCATCCAAGGGCTGCTCCTGGCGTTCGCGGAGGTACGCACGCACCTCGACGACGACCTCTCGGGCCTCGTCGCACGATTCGGCGGCGCCGACGCGGGTCCGCTCGTGCTCGTCACCGGCATGATCGGCGAGACGGATGCCGCCGCGCTCAGCGCGCTCTCCGGTCGCAGCGTCCTGCCCGTGCTGCTCGCGGTGGGCGCCGGGGACGGTGCCGTCGCGGCGGCCCGCGGCTGGCGCGGCGGGGCCGTCCGTCCCGACGGCGACCCGGAGGCGCTCACGGCGCAGCTCGCGGAGATCTGGACGGCCGCCGTGGAGGGACGCCCCTATGCCGGCCGGTGACGCGTCACCCGTGCGCCGTCTGCCGTTCGCGGCCGCGGCCGGTGTCGAGGTCGCCCTGTTCGCGGCGCTGCTTCCGCTGCTGCGCGTGATCTCGGCCGGAGCATGGCTCACCGGTGCGCTGGTCCTGCCCGCCGCGCTCCTGGGCGCCGGGCTCGTCGCCCGCCGGCTGCGGTGGCGCGCGCCGCTGGTCGCCTCCGCGCAGCTCGTGCTGTGGGTCTTCGCGGTCACCGGCGTCTTCTTCCCGGGGGTCGCGTGGGCCTGGATCGTGCCGAGCCCCGCGGTCGTCGCGCAGGCCGTCGCCGACGTCGGCTCCGCGATCGAGCTCCTCGAGACGGGCACGCCGCCGCTCACGGCCGCACCCTCGCTGTCGTTCCTGCTCGTCGGGGCGACGGGGCTGCTGACGATCGTGCTGGACGTCGTCGTGATCGCGGTCCGGCTGCCGCTGCTGGGCGCGGTCGTGCCCCTCGCGGTCGCCGTCACCCCGGCGGTGGTGGTGCCGGGGAGCACGAACGTCTGGCAGATCGTGCTGCTGGGCGGCAGCATCCTGTTCCTGATCTGGAACGAGGCCCGCACCCGGCCCGGCGCGGACCGTCGCTTGTGGAGCACGTCGTCGCTGCGCGCCGTGACGATCGCCGCGATCGCGGTCGTCGCGACCGTGGTGGCGATGCCGTTCCTGCCGTCTCCGAGCGGCCAGGTGAGCGTCTCGGTCGGCGGCAGCGCCAGCATCGACGCGTCGCTCTCGCTCGGGAGCGACCTGCGCGAGAGCGATCCGGTCGAGGTGCTGCGGGTGCGCACGAGCCTCGGTTCGGCGCCGTATCTGCGCGCGGCGACGCTGTCGACGTTCGACGGCGACCAGTGGCAGCCGGACTCCTTCGCCGTCGGCGACGCCCTGCCCGCGCTGACCGTCGACTCGGAGGTCTCGGTGGCCTCGGCGCAGACGCACGTCGAGATCGCCGACCTCTACACGCGCTATCTGCTCGTGCCCTTCCCGGCGACGCAGGTCGACGACCTGACCGGCCAGTGGGGCCTGATCGCCGAGAACCGCACGGTCGTCGCGGTCGACGCCGACTCGGCCGGCCAGTCGTACACGGTGACGACGACTCCCCCACAGCCGACGCTGCAGCAGCTGCGGGCGGCGACCGCGGGCGGGGTGGACACGCGCTACACCGAGTACCCCGACGACACTCCCGACATCGTCGCGACGCTGGCCGACCAGGTGACCGCCGGCACCACGAACGACTTCGACGCCGCGACGGCGCTGCAGACGTGGTTCCGCTCCGATGCGTTCACCTACTCCCTCGACGCACCGGTGGAGCAGGGCTTCGACGGTTCGGGCGTCGAGGCGGTCGCCGAGTTCCTGAGCGTGCGCGCGGGGTACTGCGAGCACTTCGCCTCCGCGTTCGCGCTGATGACGAGGCACCTCGGGATGCCGACCCGCATCGTCGTCGGCTACCTCCCCGGCGCCGCGACGGGCACCTCCGTGGACGGCGAGACCGTGTACTCGGTGGTCAGCTCGCAGCTGCACGCCTGGCCGGAGGTGTACTTCGAGGGCATCGGCTGGACGGCGTTCGAGCCGACGAAGAGCCTCGGCACCACGACGACCTACCCCGACACCACGACCGCGACGACGGCGCCGACCACGGTGCCGGCCACCACGGCGCCCACGACGCAGTCGCAGGCCACGGCAGCCCCCACGGCCAGCGCGACCAGCACCGCCGCGGCGCAGGACCAGAGCGGACAGACCCCGGCCGGCACGATCGAGCCCGCGGTGCTCGTCGCGCCCGTGGTCGTCCTGGTGCTCCTGTGCGCCGCTCCGGGCGTCCTCGCCGCGCGTCGCCGACGACGGCTTCTGCGACGCGGCGACGCGGCGGCGTGCTGGCTGCTCGTGCAGCAGACGGCGATCGATCTCGGCATCCCCGTGCCGCCCAGCGACACGCCGCGGACCTTCGGCGACCGGCTGCGCGCGGGCGGCGCTCCCGCCGACGCGGTGGACGCCCTCGTCGACGCGATCGAATACGCCAGCTACGGGCCCGGCGGCGCGTCCGCGCCGGGCGCTGACCCGGCGGGCGCGGCGACGCGGGTGCGGCGCGCCCTGCTCTCCGCCGC
>JASGDW010000209.1:0-5334 GCA_047606965.1 Microbacterium sp. | reverse complement strand
GCGGTCGCTGCGCGCCGCGCAGGACGCGCTGGCGGGCGGCGAGACGGATGTCGCCGCGCTCGCCGCCGCGGGGCGCGCCGTGCTGGCCGAGGCCGGTCTGGCCCCCGAGTACCTCGCGCTCGTCGACCCGGACACGCTCGCGCCCGTCACGCGCGTCGACCGCCCGGCGCTGCTCGCGGTGGCCGTGCGCGTGGGGGCGACGCGGCTCATCGACAACGTCGTGCTGGCTCCCGGCACGGAGAGGACACCGTCATGACCACGCACCCCGTCACCCTGCGCCGCCTCGCCGAGCTGTACGCGGCGGGGGAGCCGATCGTCATGGTCACCGCCTACGACTTCACCTCGGGCCGGGTCGCCGAGCGCGCGGGCGTCGACCTGGTGCTCGTCGGCGACTCCGGCGCACAGGTCGTGCTCGGGCACCCCGACACGACGAGCGTGACCCTCGACGAGATGCTCACGCTGTCCCGGGCCGTGCGCCGGGCGGTGGCCACGCCGCTCGTCGTCTGCGACCTGCCGTTCGGCTCGACCGAGCTCAGCGACGAGCAGGCGGTCGCGACCGCCGTGCGCTTCGTGCACGAGGCGGGGGCGGATGCGGTCAAGCTCGAGGGCGCGAACCCCGCCCGCCTCTCCCGCATCCGCGCGATCGTCGCGGCCGGCGTCCCCGTCATGGGTCACGTCGGACTCACCCCGCAGACCGCGACCGCCCTGGGGGGCCTGCGCGCGCAGGGTCGCACCGCCGAAGACGCCCTCCGGGTCGCGCACGACGCCGTCGCCGTGGCGGCCGCCGGCGCCTTCGCCCTCGTGGTCGAGGCGGTGCCCGCCGCCGTGGTCGCCGAGCTGCGCCCGGCGCTGCGGATCCCCGTGATCGGCATCGGCGCCGGGCCCGCCGACGGCCAGGTGCTCGTCCAGCACGACCTGCTCGGCATGACCGAGGGCAAGGCCGCCGCGTTCGTCAAACGCTACGCCGCGCTCGGCGACGCCATGGTCGACGGCGTCCGGGAGTATGCGGGCGAGGTGCGCGCGGGGGTCTTCCCCGGCCCCGAGCACGGCTACCCGGCCGGGGAGGACGCCGCCGCGGCCGTCCGCGCCTACGTCGCCGGCCTGCCGGACTGAGCGCCCCTACTTCGTCCCTCCCGCGGCGATGCCCGCCTTCACGTACCGCTGCGCGGCGAAGATCACGATCAGCGCGGGCACGCTCGCGATCAGGGACGCCGCCATCACCGACGCCCAGGTGTTGAACTGCGAGTTGGTCAGCGAGTAGATGAACACCGTCACCGGGTACATGTCGCCCTTGGTCACCAGCGTCAGACCGAACAGCAGGTCGCCCCACGCGAACAGGAAGGTGAACACGGCGGCCGTGATGATCGCGTTGCGCGACAGCGGCACGACCACCCGCAGGAAGCTGCCCACCGGTCCCAGCCCGTCCAGGGTCGACGCCTCGACGATCTCGTGGTCCAGGCGCAGCATGAACGAGCGCATCAGGATGACCGCGAACGGCACCCCGGCCGTCGCGTTGGCGAGGATCAGCCCGGCATAGCTGTTGAGGATGCCCCAGGCGTTGAACATCGCGTAGAACGAGTTCGCGAGCACGATGCTGGGGATCATCTGCGCGAGCAGCAGCAGCACGAGCGCGGTCCCGACCGCCCGCGACCGCAGCCGGCTGAGGGCGTAGGCGGCGGGGGTGGCGACCACCAGGGTCACCAGCACGGAGCCGGCGGCGACGATCAGGCTGACCCGCAGGCGTTCCAGGCCGCCGCTGTCGAAGACCGAGGTGTATCCCTCGACCCCGGGCGAGGTCGGGATCCACTGCACCGTCGCGCTGGTCACGTCGGGCTGGAACGACGCCGACAGCATGAGGTAGACGGGGAAGAGGTAGACCGCGAGGATCGCGACCGTCAGCAGCGTCCACCACCAGCCGCGCCGGCGCGCGCTCACCGCTCGGCCTTCTCGCGGCGCGCGGACAGCCAGGCGTAGACGAGCGCGAAGACGAGGCTGATCAGCAGCAGCAGCATGCCGTAGGCGCCCGCCTGGCCGAAGTCGAAGGTCGTGAAGGCGGCGCGGTAGGACAGCAGCCCGAGCGTGACCGTGCTGTTGGCGGGGCCGCCGCCGGTGAGCACGAGCACGAGGTCGACGATCAGCAGCGAGTAGACGACGCTCATGATCACGAGCACCGAGATCACGGGCCAGATGCTCGGGACGACGATGTGGATCAGCCGTGCCCACGGGCCGGCGCCGTCGAGCTGAGCGGCCTCCAGCTGGTCGTCCGGCACCTGCTTGAGGGCGGCGCCGAGGATCGTGGACCAGTAGGGCAGGCTCGCCCAGATCGCGACCACGATCACGAACCACAGCGCGGTGCCGGGGTCGGCGAGCCACGTGTTCGTGGGCAGGCCGAGCGTCTTCAGGATGCCGTTGAACGCGCCGTCCCCCGAGAGAAGCCATTTCCAGACGGTGGCCACCACGACCGAGGGCAGCAGCCACGGGACGAGGATCAGCAGCGGCAGCCACCTGCTCCCGGGGAAGGCGCGGTTGAACAGCAGGGCGAGGGCCAGGCCGATCACCAGCTCGGCGGAGACGGAGACGACGGTGATCAGGATCGTGTTGACGATCGCGGTGCCCAGCAGCGACGACTCGAAGATCGCGGCGAAGTTGTCGAGGCCGACGAAGGGGGCCTCGCCGGTGAAGAAGGTCCCGGTGGTGAAGTCGGTCGTGCTCATGGAGACGCCGTACCCGAGCGGGAACAGGAAGAACAGCGCGAAGAACACGATCGCCGGGAGCAGGAACAGCCACAGCTCGACGCCGCGGCGACGCGACAGCGACAGCCGGCCGGGGGAGCGGGTCCCCCGGCCGGCCGTCGCGGCGGACGAGGCCATCAGCCCTGCGCGACGGCGTCGGCCAGGGCGGTGGCGGGATCCGTGCCGTTGACCGTGGCGTCCTGGATCGCGGTCACGTACTCCGCGCCCAGGGTGTCCCAGTCGGTGCCCAGGGTCGCCGGGTTGTAGCCGGTCGCGATGGCGTCGACGAAGGACTGCGCGTCGGGGACCTGCGCGACGAACTCCTCCTGCGCGCTGGTCAGCGCCGGGATGTACCCGCCCTGCACCGCGGTCTCGACCTGGTTCTCCTCGGCGGCGCGGCACTGCAGCAGAGCCGCCGCGGCCTGCTGCTGCTGCGTGTCGCCGGCGGCCGAGATGCCGTAGGCGTAGCCGAGCAGCGCGCCTCCGCTGGTGCCGTCGGCCGTGGCGGTGGGGACCGGCGCGGTCGCGTAGTCGAACGAGATCGACGAGTCGACGAGGTTCCACGGGCCGGACACCTGGATGGCGGCCTGCTCGCCGGTCCACTGGTCGCTGGAGTCCCAGCCCCAGTTCACGAACTCCTTGGACAGGCCGCCGGTGTCGACGAGGTCCTGATAGAGCTGCACCGCCTCGACCGCGCCGTCGCCGGTCGGGTCGCCGGGGTCGCCGCCGGCGCTGAGCAGGAACGAGAGGAAGTACAGCGCGGTCGAGCCGTCGTCGGCGATGCCGGGCAGCACGATGCCGTACTGCGAGTCGGTGGTCAGGGCCGCGGCGTCGGCGATCAGCTCGTCGAACGTCGTCGGCGCCTCGGTGATGCCGGCGTCCGCGAACGCCTCGGTGTTGTAGAACAGCACGTAGTTCTCGACCTGCACCGGCAGGGCGTACAGCGTGCCGTCGTACTGACCGAGCTCGGCGACGGTGTCCGAGATGCCGTCGGTCGTGACGCCGAGGTCGCCGAGGTCGGCGAGCACGCCCTGGGCGGCGAGGGTCGGCACCTCGGTGTCGGTGCTCAGCAGCGAGATGTCGGGCAGGGAGTTCGAGCTCGCCGCCTGCAGCAGCTTGGACTCGTAGTCGCCCGTGATCGTCTCGACATCCACCGTGACGCCCAGCTGGTCGGCGCACTCCTCGAAGTACTGCTCCTGCAGCGTCTGGTACGGGTCGTAGTCGATGTTGTTCCAGACGGTCAGCGAGACGCCGCTGAAATCGGTCGCGGACGCGGTCGACGAGCTGCTGCCCGTGCAGCCGCTGAGGGCCAGGGCCGTGGCCAGGCCGGCCGCGGGCAGGACGACGCGGAGGGTCCGCTGCGCTGTGGATGCCATGTGAGGGTTCCTTTTCTCGCCCGGAGGACGGCCGGGCGTCGGGAGGGCGACGGGATGCTGCCAGCAGAGTCTTTCCGGCGACGGCGCGATGGGGCAACACCTGTGACGACCTCGGAAACAGATCGCAACGTGCGGTAACACGCCGTGCTCCGCGTCGCGTGCGACGGCCAGGCTGGACGCGTCCCCTCGAGCACTGGAGCCCCGCATGACCGAGACATCCCCCGCCCCGGACCCTGCGAAGCAGTGGGTCGTCGTCGACACCGACACCGGGCTCGACGACGCCCACTCGCTGCTGTATCTGCTCGCGCAGCCGGACGTCGAGATCCTCGGCATCACGACGGTGTACGGCAACACGCCCGTGACCGAGGCCGCGCGCAACGTGGCGACGGTGCTGCGGATCGCGGGACGCGAGGACATCCCGGTGTTCCCGGGGGCGGCCGGGCCCCTCCGGGGCGAGGCGAACATCGCCGCTTTCGTCCACGGCGCCGACGGTCTCGGCGACCGGTTCGACCGGGCACCGGCGCGGCTGGCCGACGAGCCCGCCGCCGAGTACCTGGTGCGGATCGCGAACGCCCACCCGGGGCGGGTCGACCTGCATCCGATCGGCCCGCTGACCAATGTCGCCCGCGCGCTCGAGCTCGACCCCGACCTGTTCCGCAAGTTCCGGTCGGTGGTGATCATGGGCGGCGCGGGCCCCTACCCGGCGCCGGGCGAGCCGACGGTGACCGACGCGAACACGCACAACGACCGGTTCGCCGCCGAGCGCGTGTTCGGCGCCGCGAACGACGGCAACGTCGTGATGGTCGGCGTCAACGTCACCTCGCACGCGCTGCTGGACGAGCACGTGCACACGGTGCTGTCGTCGGTCGGCACGCCGTGGGCGCGGTTCGCCGCGGACGTGCTGGACGCGTACAACGAGTTCTACCAGCGCAAGTGGGGACGCCGGATCTCGGCGGCCCACGACGGGCTGGCCACGGTCGTCCTGCACCGCCCCGAGATCGTGACCGGCTGGCTGGAGGGGCCGGTCGACTTCACCCCGGCCGAGGGCTCGCTCGCCACGCGCGTCGCGCTGACCAGCGACGGCCTCCCGCTCGTGTTCGGCACGCCGGAGGGACCCGCCACCCGCGCCGTGACCTCGTTCGACCGCACGGCGTTCCTGCGCCGGTTCGTCGACGCGCTCGCGCACGGCGATGCGCGGCGCGGGCTCGACGGGCCCGCGCGCACGG
>JASGDW010000208.1:0-5780 GCA_047606965.1 Microbacterium sp. | reverse complement strand
GCCGACCGCGTTGTGGGTCGCCGACCCGAATCCGCGGGCGCAGGCCTTCTACCGCAAGAGCGGGTTCGTCCCGGACGGCGTCGTGCGCGAGGTCGACGGGCTGCGCGAGATCGAGATGGTGCGGGAGGCGACGTCGTCCGCTGAGACCTGACCCTCAGAAAGGCGTTGAGACGCCGGCGGCGATTGGTTCGGCCGGCGGGCCGGTGGTCCAGCGGCCGTCGGGTGGCACGAATCGGACCGTCGCGGGCGGTCGATCGAGATAGGCACGTCCGGCGGGTCCGGTCCATTCGAGCACGCCGCCGCCGAGCTGCCGCACCCGCCAGGAGGTGTGGTGCTTGTCGACGTGGTGTCGGCGGCAGAAGTCGGCGAGGTTGTCGGATCGGGTGGCCCCGCCCAGCGCGGCATCGATCGTGTGGTCTTTGTCGCATCGATGGGCGGGCACGCCGCATCCCGGCGTCCGGCAGCGCTCGTCGCGGGCCTCGAGATAGCGGGTCACCTGCGCGTTCGGCCGATACCGGTCGACGGCGAGCGGAAGACCGGTGTACGCGTCGGTGAACACGCGATCCCAGCCGGGCGCTCCGGCGGCCACGCGACGCGCGATCGCGGGATCGATCGGGCCGTAGCCGGCCAGCAACGCCGGCTCATCGCCCGTCTCGGCCAGCGTGAGCAGCGGGATCGTGATCTGCACCCGCCCGCGATCGCGCCGGTGCCGTCACCGTGGCAGGTGGCAGGACCGGTGAGCAGCAGCTCGGCCAACGCGTCGGCACGCCGCTGATCCGTCGTGCGGGCGTCGGACGCGGCGGATTCGGAGACCTCGGCCGTGCCCCGTGCCGGGGAGGGCTGCGGGGCCGGGCCGGTGACGATTCGCTGCCGGCCTGTCCGTGCGGGGCGGTCGGGGTCGTCGGCGGGAGCCTCGGTGTCGTCGGCTTCTGCCGGACCGTGACCGTCGTGGGGGTCGTCGGGCGCGGTGGCGAGGGCGGTGAGTCGGTCGTAGACGGCGTGGGCGAGGGGCGCGGGTAGGTCGGCGATGAGGCGGGCGAGGCCGTCCCCGAGGGGACAGAGGCGCACACGCCGTTCCGCGCGGGCGGCGTCGATCAGCTCGGCGGTCCCGTCGGGGTCGATGCGGGCGGCGATGGGGCTGAACCGGGTGGGGGACTCGGTGCGGGCGGCGTCCAGGGCGAGCCGTTCGTATCGTGCCCGCAGCTGCTCGTCGTGGATGGTGGCGCCGGCGTGGACGATGGCCCAGGCGTGTCCGGCATCGATCGTGCCGGTCTCCCACTCGGCGAGAGCGGCAGGGAAGCGTTCCACCAGCGTCCATGCCTGGCCGATGCGGGCTTGCACGGTGCGGTCGGAAATACGGATCGCCATGCCGAGCTCCAGGGCGATCTCCCGCAGCGGCAGGTCGGTTCCGCCGTTGCGGAGGGACTCCCCGGGGTCGGGCCAGGCCCGGCGGCTTTCTTCGATGCGCTCGGCCAGCAGGTCGACGGCTCGGGCGAACACGCGAGCCTCGGCGGCCTGCGCGGACGCCACCCGTCGACGGGTGGCCAGCAGCTCGTCGACCAGGCCGTTCAATGCCGGCCACTCCCGCGACGGCGCGGGCGGTGCGTCGACGGTGGCCTGCTGCGCGTGCCCCATGAAGACGTCTCCTCCTGGCGTCGATGACGCCGGTGGTCTCCCCCGCAAACCAGAAGTGGGCACGAACGCGGGTCTTGCCTGACATCAGTATAGAACAAAGAAATGAATGAGAGAAGAAAAAACATCGCATAGATGTTCGCATCTCGCGAGGCGAAATCATGAGGGAGAAGGCTGGCACTCTCGATGGCAGAGTGCTAATCTGAAACCACTTGAGTCAACCAGGCTCAAGTATGAACCCGGGCATCGTTCCCGCCTCTTCGCAAAGGAGACGACATGGCCACCTATGACCCGCTCCGTGAACTGGAGCACCTCACCACCTCCCTCTTCGACTCCGGCCGGCGCGGACCTCGGCAGATGCCGATGGACCTCTACCGTGACGGCGACCACTACGTTCTGACGGCCGACCTTCCCGGCATCGATCCGGGATCGGTCGACGTCGACGTCGACGGACAGCTGCTCACCATCCGGGCCGAGCGCACCCTCGGCTCCGGCGACGGCGTGACCTGGATCACCCGCGAGCGCACCTCCGGCTCGTTCCTGCGTCAGCTGAGCCTCGGCCAGGGGCTCGACACCGAGAACATCACCGCCACGTACCGCAACGGCGTGCTGAGCGTGACGATCCCGGTGAGCGAGAAGGCCAAGCCGCGCAAGGTGCAGGTCGTCGCGGACGCCGGCGCGGGCGACTCGCCGGCGATCGAGGTCGCCGAGTCGACGGCCTGAACCGCGCCGCGCGGGAGATGCGCGACCGCCGGCGCATCTCCCGCGCGGGCCGGCCCCGTGTCCCCGCGTGACCGCCGTGAGGCGCACCGGCTGCCCGCGTCGTAGGCTCGGAACCCCATGACCGATCGCCCCCACCCCTTCGACCTCCGCACCCGGCCCCGGCTCGACCGGCCGACCAGCCGGAAGTGGAGTCTGCATCCGGGCTCGATCGGCGCCTGGGTCGCCGAGATGGACTTCGGCACGGCGCCGCCGGTCGCCGAAGCGCTCCGACGGGCCGTCGCCGACGAGGTGCTCGGCTACCTCTCGCCGCCGCTGGCCGCAGACCTCGGCGAGGCGACCGCCGCGTGGATGGCGAGCGAGTACGACTGGCGGATCGACCCGGAGCGGGTCCATCCGGTGTCGGATGTGATGGCTGCGCTCGGCGTCGCGGTGACCGAGTACGCGCCCGCCGGATCCGCCGTCATCGTGCCCACGCCGGCGTATATGCCCTTCCTGACATATCTTCCTACGATCGGTCACCCCGTGATCGAGGTCCCCGGCGTCGAGGTCGACGGCCGCTGGCGCCACGACCTCGACGGGATCGACCGTGCCTTCGCTCAGGGAGCGCGCACCCTCATCGTCTGCAATCCCCACAACCCGACCGGCACCGTCCTGCCGCGCGAGGAGCTGCTGGCCCTGGCCGAGATCGTCATCCGTCACGGCGGCCGGGTGTTCGCCGACGAGATCCACGCGCCGCTGCGCTTCGACGGCCGGCGTCACATCCCGTACGCCTCGCTGGGCGAGGCGACCGCCGCGCACACCATCACCGGCACCAGTGCGTCGAAGGCGTGGAACGTCGCGGGTCTGAAGGCGGCGCAGCTGATCACCTCGAACGCGATCGACCAGGAGATCTACCGCCGTTTCGGGTTCGCCGTGCAGCACGGCGCGTCGACGCTTGGCGTCGTCGCCGCGACCGCGGCCTATCGCGACGGCAAGCCGTGGCTGGAGGAGGTGACCGGCTACCTGGACGCCGCCCGCCACGAGCTCGCCGACCTCGTCGCCGCGCACCTGCCCGGCGCGGTCTACCGCGTGCCCGACGCCACCTACATCGGCTGGATCGACACGTCCCCGCTCGGCGTCCCCGGACCCCCGGCGGCGTTCTTCCGCGAGCAGGCCGGCGTCGTCCTCACCGAAGGGGCCCTGCTCGGCCGCGGCTACGAGCGGTTCGTGCGCATCGTCTTCGCGACGCCGCGGCCGATCCTCGCCGCAGCCCTGGCGGCGATGGGGGAGGCCACGCAGCGGGCGCACGCCTGACTCACGCGCCGCGCGCGTCAGCGCGAGCCGCGCGTGCGCGCCTGCGCGCCGTGCAGCCGCAGCAACTCCCGACGGGCGCGTGCGAGCTCGGTCTGCGCGTCGCGGAAGGCCCGGCGGGCGTCCTCGAGGCGCGAGGCGTCGGGACCGCTCGTGCGGTCGGAGAGGATCGTCGTCGACATGGGGGCCTCCTCGGGATCGATGTGCGAACACGGTAGTGTCCGGGGCCTCGCCGCGTCTCGGATGTCTCGAACCGAGACCGACTGTGACGCCGGATGACCTCATCCGCGGGCCGGATCGGCCTCGCTCACATGCCAGTCGCCCAGCATCCGCCTCTTGTAGACCCGCGGATTGTGCGAGAGCAGCGTCCTCGCGTTGCGCCAGTGCCGGTCCAGCGCGTGGGTCGCGCTCGTGCCCGAAGATCCGAGCGCGTCGAACACCGTGGTGGCCGCGCGCAGCACCGCCTCCCCGATGACCAGCTGGGCCGCCGAGGTCGCGATCCATGTCGTCGTCAGGTCGGCGGCTGAGGCGCGGGGCACCTCGGCCACCGTGTCCAGCAGCGCGAGCGAGCGCAGCAGCGCGGCCTCGGCGCCGTACACGTCGGCCGAGACGGCGCCGATCACCTCCAGCAGCTCCGGATCGGTGCGGGGATCGGCGACAAGCGCGTGTCCGTGCGAGCGGGAGCGCGCCCGCAGCGCGGCGACGCCGTCGCGCAGGACCGCCCGTCCGATGCCCACCAGCAGGGCATTGAGGGTGGACTGGTAGTACTGCTCCTGATAGGGGTAGCGCACCGCGTAGGCGAACACCCGCGCCGGATCGACCGTCACATCGTCGTAGGTCACGGAGCCGCTGCCGGTGAGCCGCTGGCCGAAGCCGTCCCAGTCGTCGCCGATCCGCACGCCGGCGGCATCCGTCGGGATCAGCGCCACGACCCTCTCTCCGCTCGGGTCGCGGGCCAGCACGGTGGACCAGCGCGCGTAGACGCTGCCGGTCGCGTAGTACTTCGTGCCCGACAGCGTCCACCGGCCGTCGCGTTCGACGATCGTGGTCTGCAGGGCCGGTGCGCCCGACGTCGCGGGCTCGCTCCAGCCGCCTCCGACGATCTCGCCGGCCGCGAGCCGGCGCAGCCATCCGGCGCTCCGGGGATCGTCGGCGTCGTGACGGCGGTCCTCGACGAACGACACGTGATTGCGCCAGACGTGGGCCAGGTTGGGGTCGGCCTCCGCGAGCTCGGACATCAGCCGGATGACATGCGACAGGGCGGCGTCCGCTCCGCCGTGCGCGGCCGGCACACGCAGCCCCGCGAACCCGGCGTCGACGAGCCGTCGCAGCTGCGCGTGCGGCGGCCGCCGTTCGCGTTCCCGAGCGGACTCGCCCTCGGCGATCTCGGCGAACAGCGGACGGAAGCGCGCCGCGAGCGCGTCGTACCCGGCGTCCACGGTCACGGCGCGAGACCGCCGAGCCGTCCGCGCAGCGTCGGCGCCTCGTACCCGCTGCGGAACAGCCCCCGTGCCCGCAGCAGCGGCAGCACCTCGTCCACGAGCGTGGTCAGTCCCTCCGGCAGCACGTCGGGCATCAGGTTGAACCCGTCCGCCGCCCCCGCGAGGAACCAGTGGGCCAGCGTGTCGGCGACGCGCTCGGGCGTGCCGATGATGATCGGATGCCCGTAGCCGCCGTAGGCGCGCAGCAGCTCGCGCACCGTCAGCGCGCGCTCCCGGGCGAACCGCACGGTCGTCGCGCGGAAGGACAGGCTCGCCGGGAAGCCCGCGGGGTCCTCCGGCACCTCGCCGATCTCCTCCGGAAGGGGGGCGTCCGGGTCGAGCCCCGAGACGTCGACCCCGAGGATGCTGGACAGCCGGGCCAGCGTGTAGCCGGCCGGTCCGCGCGCCTCCCACTCGTCGAAGCGGTCGACGGCCTCGCGCTCGGTCGAGGCGATCACGAGCGCGAACCCGGGCAGCACCTTGACCGCGTTCGGATCGCGACCGATGCGCCGGGCGTGGTCCTTCACCGTGCGGTAGTGCTCCAGGGCCGCCTCGAGCGTCATCTCGGCGGTGAAGACGGCGTCCGCGTGCTCGCCGGCGAGCCGCCGGCCCTCCGGCGAGCCGCCCGCCTGCACGAGGGCCGGCCGGCCCTGC
>JASGDW010000207.1:0-5058 GCA_047606965.1 Microbacterium sp. | reverse complement strand
GGGATGACCGGGTTGACCTTGCCGGGCATGATCGAGGAGCCCGGCTGCAGGTCGGGGATGTGCAGCTCGCCCAGCCCCGTGTTCGGCCCCGAGCCCATCCAGCGCAGGTCGTTGTTGATCTTGGTCAGCGACACGGCGATCGTGCGCAGCGCCCCGGAGGTCTCGACCAGGCCGTCGCGACCCCCCTGCGCCTCGAAGTGGTCCTTGGCCTCGGTGATCGGCAGCTCCGTCTCTGCGGCGAGCAGCTCGATGACCCGCTGCGGGAACCCGAGCGGCGTGTTGATGCCGGTGCCGACGGCGGTGCCGCCCAGCGGGACCTCGGCGACGTGGGGGATGACCGCCTGCACCCGCTCGATGCCCAGGCGGATCTGACGGGCGTAGCCGCCGAACTCCTGGCCGAGGGTGACCGGCGTCGCGTCCATCAGGTGGGTGCGGCCGCTCTTGACGGCGTCCCGCCACAGCTCCGCCTTCTCCTCGAAGGCGACCGCCAGGTGGTCGAGGGCGGGGATGAGGTCGTCGATGAGCGCCTGGGTCACCGCGATGTGCACCGAGGTCGGGAACACGTCATTGGACGACTGCGAGGCGTTGACGTGGTCGTTGGGGTGCACCGCCCGGCCCAGGATGCGGGTCGCCAGCGTCGCGAGCACCTCGTTCATGTTCATGTTCGACGAGGTGCCGGAGCCGGTCTGGTAGGTGTCGACCGGGAACTGGTCGTCGAGGTCCCCGGTGACGACCTGGTCGGCGGCGGCGACGATCGCGTCGGCCACGCCGGCCTCGAGCACGCCGAGATCCTTGTTGGCGAGCGCGGCGGCCTTCTTGATGCGGGCGAGGGCCGCGATCTGGGCGGATTCGAGACCCGTGCCCGAGATCGGGAAGTTCTCCACGGCGCGCTGGGTCTGCGCGCCGTACAGGGCGGACGCGGGGACGCGCACCTCTCCCATGGTGTCGTGCTCGATGCGGTAGTCGTTCTCGGCCACGGGTGTCTCCTCTGACGTGGGATTGCGGTTCGGGTGGGTTCAGACGGTCGGCGGCCCGTCGAGGCCGACGACGAAGTCGGGTACGGCGGCGCCCTCGTCGAGCCGGTAGTTGACGGCGGCGATCGCGAGCGCCCCGTCGGCGACGGCCTGGCTGATCAGCTCGGACGAGTGCAGCAGCTCGTGGACGGTGCCGCGCAGGTGCTCACGGCCGACGCGCTCGGCATCGACCTCTCCCGCGTTCGCGCCGTCGACGGCCTGGACGCGGCGCACTGCCGGCACGATCGGCGCGACCTGCCGCCAGATGCGCGGGGGCAGGGCCGGCGCGTCGGGCGCCGTGCTGTCGATCGCGGCGCGCACCGCGCCGCAGGCGTCGTGACCCAGCACGACGATCAGCGGCACGCCCAGCACCGCGACGGCGTACTCGAGGCTGCCCACCGCCGAGTCGTCGACGACCTGGCCGGCGTTGCGGACGACGAACAGGTCGCCCAGGCCCTGGTCGAAGATGATCTCCGCCGACAGGCGCGAGTCCGAGCATCCGAACAGGGCGGCGTGCGGCGTCTGCAGCGCGGCCGTCTTGTGACGCCGTTCGACGTCCTGACGCGGATGCTGCGGAGCGCCGGCCACGAACCGCGCGTTGCCGCGCAGCATCTCCGCCCAGACCACGGCGGGAGCGGGAAGCGTCTCGGTCACGGGCTCTCCTCCCGCAGCGCGCGGATCTGGTCGGCGACGCCGGCGGCGGCGAGGGCGGCCGTGTCCGCGTCCGCGGTGCCGTAGATCAGCACCTGGTCGGCGCCCGCGGCGGTCGCCAGTGCGTACGAGACGTCGTCCGAGGCGGAGAGCTCGTAACGGTCCCAGTCGATGCCGTCGATCGTGACGGTGCCGTCGGAGACCGCCCCCGACAGCGTCCGCGAGACCCAGGCGGCGTCCGGGTCGAACGCCTGCGCGACGCGCAGGTAGCTGGCGTCGTCCGGCACGTAGACGATCGTGAACGCCGTGACGTTGTCGCCGTCGATCTGCGCTTGGTTCACGGTCCAGTCGCTCGGCACCTCGGGGGCGATCACGGGGCGTCCGTACGCCTCGGCGGTCGCGGCGGCCGCAGCGGCGACGTCGATCGCGGCCGCGGGCGTCGGGTCGCCGCGCGGGACGCCCAGCGCGATCACGGCGACGATCGCGAGGGTCGCCAGCAGCGCGGCGATCAGGTTCCGGAATGTCTGGCTGGACCGGTAGACGCGTGAGGACTCCGCCTTGCGCGCGGCGGTCTCCTCCGCCGTCTCCGGCCTGCCGAGCTCGGCGACGACGCGACCGGGAGCGGTCATGACCCGGCCTCGGCGCGGGCCGCGTCCAGCCGGCGCTTGGCTCCCAGCAGCCACTGCTCGCAGCGCGCCGCGAGGGCTTCGCCGCGTTCCCACAGGGCGAGGGACTGCTCGAGCGTCGGGGCGCCCTGCTCGAGCTCGGCGACGACCTGGACGAGCTCGTCGCGTGCCTGCTCGAACGAGAGCTCCGACACCTCGGCGGAAGAGGTCATATGTCCCATCCTAGTTCGAGGTCTGCTCGGCGATCTCGCCATGAGAGGTCGCGGCCACCGAGCCGCGACCGACCGTCACGGTCAGCGCGGTGCCCGCGGGCGCCTGGTCGGCGTCGCGCACGATGACGCCGCTGTCGAGGTGGGCGATCGCGTAGCCCCGGGCCAGGGTGGACGCCGGCGACAGCGCCCGCAGCGACGCCCGCAGCTCGCGCGTGCGCAGGCCCGCCTCGGCGACCCGCCGCGCGAGCGTGTCGCGGCTGCGGGCGGTCAGCAGCTCGATCTCGTGGGAGCGGCGCTCGAGCTGCTCCTCCGGGCGGGTCAGCACGGGGCGCGAGCGAAGCTGCTCGAGCTGGGCGATCTCGTGCGTCACCCGCAGGGTGAGACGTGTCGTCAGCCGGGATCGCAGCTGGGCGACCAGGGCGCGCTGCTCGGCGACGTCGGGCACGACCCGCTTCGCCGCGTCCGTGGGGGTCGACGCGCGCAGGTCGGCGACGTCGTCCAGCAGCGGATGGTCGTTCTCGTGCCCGATCGCGCTGACCACCGGAGTGGTGGCGGCGGCGACCGCTCGCACGAGCCGCTCGTCGCTGAACCCGAGCAGGTGCTGCGGATCGCCCCCGCCCCGGGCGATGACGATGACGTCGACGTCGGGATCGGCGTCGAGGGTGCTCAGGGCGGCGAGCGTCTCGGGCACGCTCCGCTCGCCCTGCACGGCCGCGTGGACAACGCGGAAACGCACGCCCGGCCAGCGTAGCTCGGCGCCTCGCAGCACGTCGCGTTCGGCGTCCGACCGCTCGCCGGTGATGAGGCCGATGAGGTTCGGAAGGAACGGCAAGGGCTTCTTGCGCGCCGGATCGAACAGGCCCTCGCGACGCAGCTGCGCGCGCAGCCGCTCCAGTCTCTCCAGCTGGTCGCCCAGGCCCACATGTCTCATCGCGGAGACGATGACAGAGAAGTCGCCGGTCTTCACGAAGTAGTCGGACTTCACGCAGGCCACGACGTGGTCGCCCACCGCCAGGTCGTCCGCGAGGCGTTGGCGGGTCGAGCCCCACAGGCGGAACGAGACGCTCGCCTCGGCGCCCAGGTCCTTCAGCCTGCCGTAGACGTTGCCGCCGCGCACGTTCCACGACGTGATCTCGCCCTCGACCCAGACCGACCCCCAGGAGGAGACGAAGGCGCGGATCGTGTCGTTGAAACGGGCCACCGAGGTCGGCGCGTTGGCCGTGGAGTCGCGCGGATGGACCGCGTCGCCGCCGGCGACGCCGTCGGGCGCGAATCCCGTCACCGCGTTCCCTTCGCCGTTCGGCCCCCGTCCAGGCCCCGCCCATAGAATCGAGGGGTGAGCACCCCTGCCGTCCACCTGCCCGTGCCCCGGATCCCGGGTCGCCGCGGACGGCTTCAGGATATCCCCGTCGACGGGACCAAACGCGTCCTGCTGGCCGCCCCCCGCGGATACTGCGCCGGGGTGGACCGTGCGGTCGTGGCGGTCGAGAAGGCGCTCGACCGCTTCGGGGCGCCGGTGTACGTGCGCAAGCAGATCGTGCACAACATCCACGTGGTGACCGAGCTCGAGGCCAAGGGCGCGGTCTTCGTCGACGAGGTCGACGAGGTGCCGCCCGGCGCGCACGTCGTGTTCAGCGCGCACGGCGTCGCCCCCGCGGTGGTCCACGCCGCCGCCGATCGGGGGCTGCAGGCGATCGACGCGACCTGCCCGCTGGTGACCAAGGTGCACCGCGAGGCGGTGCGGTTCGCCCGCGACGACTACGAGATCCTGCTGATCGGCCACCTGGGCCACGAGGAGGTCGAGGGCACGGCCGGCGAGGCGCCCGGGCATGTGACGATCGTGAACTCGCCCGACGAAGTGGACACGGTCGAGGTGAAGGACCCGTCGAAGGTCGTGTGGCTGTCGCAGACCACGCTGTCGGTCGACGAGACGATGGAGACGGTGCGGCGCCTGCGCGAGCGGTTCCCGCAGCTGCAGGACCCGCCCTCGGGCGACATCTGCTACGCCACGCAGAACCGGCAGGTCGCGATCAAGAAGGTCGCGGCCGAGGCGGACCTCGTCATCGTCGTGGGCTCGGCGAACTCCTCCAACAGCGTGCGCCTGGTCGAGGTCGCGCTCGAATACGGCGCGAAGGCCGCCTACCGGGTCGACTACGCCGACGAGGTCAGGCAGGAGTGGCTCGACGGCGTCGCGACGGTCGGGATCACCAGCGGCGCCTCGGTGCCCGATGTGCTCGTGCAGCAGCTGCTGGAAGACCTCGCGGGCGCCGGCTACCACGACGTCGCCGAGGTGCGCACCGCCGAGGAGGACCTCATGTTCTCGCTCCCGAAGGAGCTGCGGCAGGACGCTGCCGGCCGCCGCGACGACCGCGCTCTGGGCGGGCGGAGCCAGCCGTGACCGACCCCGCCCCGGAACGTCCGCGATACGGCGAGTACGCCACGCCCGAGGAGCAGGCGGCGCGCATCCGGCAGCCGGCGCCGTCCCCGCTCGTGGCCCCGGCCGACCCCCTTCCGGCGACGTCGGCGGCATCCGCGGCGGCCTCGCGCGGTCGCATG
>JASGDW010000206.1:0-5601 GCA_047606965.1 Microbacterium sp. | reverse complement strand
GGTAGGCCGCTGTCCGTGCTTCGTACCCGGCAACACCCGCGACTCTGTGGCTCTCGCGGCGCGCGCCGGGGCCCATGTCGCCCCGTAGACTTCCCGCGGGGCCTTTAGCTCAGTTGGCAGAGCGCCACGTTTACACCGTGGATGTCGTCGGTTCGAGCCCGGCAGGGCCCACGGTCGGGCTGACAGGATTTGAGCCTGCGACCCTCGGCTGGGTGCACGGGCACAACACCGCACGCCTCCACCAGACCCAGGGCGCTTCGATCGAGGAGGTCGGGATCGCCGCCGAGGTGTTCGTCACGCACTCCTGCATCGGCGACGTGATGCGCGACTGATCGCGCCCGTCATCTCCTCCGTGGCCGGAGCACGGTGTAGGCCAGGCGTGCGCCCAGCAGCAGGAGCGCGATGAACAGGACCATCAGCTGCGACACGTGGATCGCGAGGATCGCCGTGCCGACGATCATCCCGATGATGAGCAGCCCCGCCGCGAACCGGGCGACGGTGACGTTGAGCGTGTCGAGGTGCTCGTTGAGATCGCGCGTGTCGACGCGGATCGTGATCCGTCCGCCGAGGAGGGAGGGCCCCGTGGGGCTCCCCTCCTCGTTCATCGACCTCGCCAGGTGACGACCGGCGCGCAGGAGCCGCTGCCGGAGGCCCGCGAGCATCTGCTCGGGCCCGAACTCGGCGACCGCGAGCGCGCGCAGCTCGTGGACGATGAAGGGCAGGAAGTCGATCTCCCCGTCGAGCAGCAGCACGACGTCCTGCGCCTGCGCGACGGCCTTGATCGCCAGGGTGAACTGCTCGTCCAGCCGGAGGCCGTGCCGGGCGAGGACCGGGATCAGCGCCCCGGTCATCGAGTCGAAGGTCGGCTCCTGCGCATAGCGCACATGCTGGTTCACCATCTCGGCGAGATCCGTGCGCAGAGCCGTGACGTCGATCTCGTCGCGGGTCGTGCACATGCGCACGGCGAGGTCGGCGAGCTCAGCGCTGTCGTTCTCCTGGAGGCACACGATCAGATCGATGAGATCCATCCGCCGACCCTTGTCGAGCACGCCCACCAGGCCCAGGTCCAGGATGACGATCGATCCGTCCTCGCGGTCGATGAGGAAGTTCCCCGGGTGCGGGTCGGCGTGGAAGAAGCCGTCGACGAAGATCTGCTTGACGAACGAGCGGATCACGGCCTCGGTGAGGATCGTCGCCTGCTCCGGCTCGAGCGCGAGGCCGCGGCGCAGCGCGACGCCGTCGACGAAGTCCATCGTGAGCACGCGCGACGCGCTGAGGTCGTGGTGCACGGAGGGCACGCGGACACGAGCCACCGCATCCATGTCCTGCGACATGCGGGCCATGTGGTAGGCCTCGTTGCGATAGTCGAGCTCGCGCACCACGGCGTCGGCGAACTGGCCCAGGACCTTCGACAGCTGCAGCTGGCGGGCGCGTCGGCTGACGTTCTCGATCACGGTGACGATGTCCTCGAGCACGCCCAGGTCGGCCTTGACCCGCGCCTGGATGTCGGGCCGCTGGATCTTGACGGCGACCACGCGTCCGTCGGCGCGCTCGGCGCGGTGCACCTGGGCGGTGGACGCGGCGGCCACGGGTGTCTCGTCGATCCGGGCGAACAGCTCCTCGGGGGGCGCGCCGAACTCGCGGATCACGACCTGCCGCACCTCGTCGAAGCCGACCGGGGGCACGTTGCTCTGCAGGCGCTCCATCTCCGTGTTCCACTCGTCCGAGAGGAGCTGGGTCTGCGTGGAGATCATCTGGCCGAACTTCACATACGCGGGGCCGAGCTGCTGGAGCATGATGCGCGTCTTGGCGGCCGCGCTCATCCCGTCGATCGGATGCGTCCGGCGGTACAGCAGTCGCCAGCAGCGGCGGCGGAAGCGGGCCAGCACGCCATCGCCGAGCCCGATCTCGATCCCGTACTCGAGCATCGTGGCCAGCACCTCCGGCTGGCGCACACGTTCGTTGATCCAGTTCCGGCGCGACGAGGGCACGCGTCCGAGCACCTGCCACACCCCCGCTCCCGGCCGGACAGGGTCCGGCCAGGGGCGGTTCAGCCCCAGCAACGTCATCAGGGTGAAGCTGACGAGGTCGAACAGCAACGTCGCGACCGGGATCCCCCACCACGTATCGGCGTCGAACGGCAGCGGCAGCGGCGTGAGCCACACCGCGATGACAAAGACGATCATGTCGATGAACAGGAGGAACAGCCCGAAGGTGCGCAGTACGACGGCACCGAAGACGATCACGAGGAGCGGATGCAGCACCCGCTGCAGCAGCGTCAGCACGAGCGCGAACACGGCCAGCGCCGGTAGGAGAGTGAGCGCGAACTCGAGGCTGTCGGCCAGCGGGCGTCCGTCGGCGGGAACGATGAGCGCGACCAGGAACAGCCCGATGATCAGCGAGGCGAGGTTGACGAACCCCTGCGCGAGGAACTGACGCACGACGGGGCGCCGCTGTCCGCGTCCCGGCTCGTCCGGGGCGGTCGCGGCCAGGGCGGGTTCCTCGGTCGCGTCGTCGCCGACCCCGCCTGTCGGCGCGCTCTGTGTGGCGGGCATGGGGGCTCTCCCGTCGGTTGGGGATCGGATGCCGCGGCAGCCCGCCGCGGCGCCTCCATCTTCCTGCTCGGCGGACTGCTGGGCCTCCTCTGTGCGAAGCGACCGGTCTACTCCGTCTGCGGTATGGACGGGCAACCCCTCAGAACGCGTCCACGACGTCACAGGGAGAGGTGCCGCTATCAGGCTTTCGTGGATGCACGCGGGACCAGCGCCCCGAGCGCCGCTGACGGGCGGCCTCGTTCCTTACATAGCCGAGCTCGTCGATCGCGCGCGACGACCTCGCCGACACCGTCTCGCCGACGTCAGGTGCGCGACCAGGCTGCGCCACAGCCCGCTGCTTCTCATGGGAGCGGGGGAACACCATCCCAGATCCTCGCGCAGCCTGGAATCGGGTCCGGCCACCGCCCGCGCCGCCTACGATGGAGTGCCATGGGGTCCGAGGAGGTCGGCCACGGCCCGGTCATCCGGGTCGTGGGGGCCAGCACGAACAACCTGCGCAACGTGACGGTCGAGGTGCCGAAGAGGGCGCTGACCGTGGTCACGGGGGTCTCCGGCTCGGGCAAGTCGTCGCTGGTGCTCGACACCATCGCGGCGGAGGCGCAGCGCCTGGTCAACGACTCCTACCCGGTGTTCGTCCGCAACCGGCTGCCACAGCTGCCGGCGCCGGAAGTGCAGTCGATGGCCGGGCTGACCTTCACCGCGCTCATCGACCAGCGCCGGTTCACCGGCAACACCCGATCCACCGTCGCGACCGCCTCCGACGTCGCGCCGCTGCTGCGGCTGGTCTTCTCGCGCATCGGCGAGCCGTCGGCGGGCTACTCGCCGGCGTACTCCTTCAACGACCCGGCCGGCATGTGCCCGGAGTGCGAGGGATTGGGTAGCGTCGTCGACATCGACGTCGCCGAACTCATCGACCCGGAGAAGAACATCGACGAGGGGCCGGTGAGGTTCAGCCAGTTCCGCCCGGGCGTCTACCGGTGGAAGCGGTTCGCGTACTGCGGGCTCTTCGACCGGAAGAGGCCGCTGAAGGACTACACCGAGGAGGAGATGGACCTCTTCCTCTACGCCGACCAGCTCAAGCTGCCCGACCCCGACCCGAGGTTCCCGAAGACCGCCCGCTTCGACGGCGTCGTCACCCGGATGCGCGACGTCTACGTCAAGAACCGTCCGACGAAGATCTCGGCGCAGGTGCGCGAGGAGCTCGACCGCCTGATGACGCACCGGACCTGCCCGGCGTGCGGCGGTGCCCGCCTGAACGCGGCCGCTCGGGCCAGCCTCGTCGACGGGCGCTCGATCGTGGACTGGTCGGCGATGTCGGTGGCCGAGCTGCGCGAGCTGGTCGCAGGCATGGACGACCCCCGGGTGAGCCCCGCCCTGGACGGCATCAGGCGGGCCCTCGACGCGCTGCTCTCCGTCGGCCTCGGCTATCTGACGCTCGACCGGCAGTCCTCGACGCTCTCGGGAGGAGAGGCCCAGCGGGTGAAGATCGTGCGGCACCT
The DNA here is from genome assembly GCA_047606965.1 of Microbacterium sp. Taxonomy (GTDB): domain Bacteria; phylum Actinomycetota; class Actinomycetes; order Actinomycetales; family Microbacteriaceae; genus Microbacterium. The sequence continues at coordinate 1,547 of JASGDW010000206.1, read as the reverse complement.
CGGCAGCGCCCTCACCGACGTGACCTACGTCTTCGACGAGCCGTCCACCGGGCTGCACCCCGCCGACGTGAGGCGGCTCAACGACCTGTTGCACCGGCTGCGTGACGCCGGCAACACCGTGCTGGTGGTGGAGCACCACCCGCAGGTGATCGACGTCGCCGACCACGTGATCGACATGGGCCCCGGCGCCGGCGCCGCGGGCGGCCTGGTGCAGTTCGAGGGGACGCCGGCTGAGCTGCGCGACAGCGACACGCCGACCGGGCGGCTGCTGGCGCGCCCGCTCGTCCTCAAGAGGTCGGTACGACGACCACACGGCGGCGTGCTCGTCGCGAACGCGCGGGCGCACAACCTGACCGGCTTCGACGTCGAGGTGCCGCTGGGGGTGCTCACCGCCGTGACCGGTGTCGCGGGCTCGGGGAAGAGCTCGTTCGCCACCGAGGAGCTGCCCCGACAGCACGCCGAGTTCACCGTGGTCGGTCAGGACCCGCTGCGTGGCGGGGTCCGCTCGACGTCGCTGAGCATCCTCGGCATCGCCGACGAGGTGCGCGAGGCGTTCGCCGCGGTGTCCGGACTCGCCCCCGCCTGGTTCAGCTTCAACTCCAAGGGCGCCTGCCCGGCCTGCAAGGGCAAGGGCTACATCACCACCGAACTCGCCTTCCTCGACGACGTCGCGACGCCCTGCGACGTCTGCGGCGGAGCGCGCTTCAACGACACCGCGTTGGCGGCGACGCTGGCGGGTCGCACGATCGCCGAGGTGCTGCGGATGCCGGCGCGGGAGGCGCGCGAGATCTTCGCCGACCACCCCGACATCGTCCGGACCATGGACTGGCTGGAGCGGGTCGGCCTCGGCTACACCGCCGTCGGCCAGTCGCTCGACACCTACTCCGGGGGTGAGCGGCAGCGGCTGCTGCTCGCCCGTCACCTCGACGTCGTCACCGACCTCGCCCGGGAGCGGATCGTGCTCGACGAGCCGACCACCGGGCTGCACCCCAGCGACGTCGACCGGATCAACACGCTCTTCGACGACCTCGTCGACTGCGGCGCGACGCTCGTGGTCGTGGAGCACAACCTGCGGGTCGTCGCCCGCGCCGACCACGTCGTCGACATCGGCCCGGGCGCCGGGTCCGAGGGGGGCAGGCTGCTGTTCGCCGGCCCGCCGAGCGAGCTTCGTGACGACACCGACTCGCTGACCGGACGAGCGCTGGCGATCGCCAGTCGGTCGTGACCCTCACCGCGGCCGGCCTGGCCTAGAGTTTGCATCTCACCACTGCCACGGGGCGCATGGGGTTCGCGCCTTCTGCTGGAGAGGATTCGGTGGGGGACGAACGGTTGCGCCAGGGAGGGACTGATTGCGTCCTCGTCCACATGGATCTTGTCGGAGAGGGCCTGGTCGCACATGTGGCGGGTCACGTCGTCGCACCGGGCGCAGAGACCGGCGATGTCGTCGAGCGCCGGGGGTGGGGCGGTGATGAGGTCACGAGCTGCGGGTGACGGTTGTGCGTTGTCGTGGGCGGGTTCCGCGGCGCGTCGGGTGAGCACGAAGGGTC
>JASGDW010000205.1:0-13285 GCA_047606965.1 Microbacterium sp. | reverse complement strand
CCGAGCCGCACCTCAGGCCTCCTGCGGCGCGAACTCGATCTCCAGGATGCCGATCGTCTCCGCCTCCTGGAAGCCGAGGTCGGCGACGCGGCCGACGGCCTTCAGATCCCCCTCGGCGAGGGCGAGCACGCCACGCGCATCCGGGGAGGAGCCGAGCACGAGTCGTGCCACGGGCGTCTTCTGCGAGGCCTTCGCCTCCGTCTTGGCCCGGCGGATCGCGATGAGCGCCTCACCCACCGCCGCGAGGACCGCCGGGTCGCCCTCGACGTCGATCGGCTCGGGCCAGGGGGCGAGATGGACCGAGTCTTCGTGGAACCACGACCACGCCTCCTCGGCCGCGAAGACGAGCACCGGGGCGAGCAGACGCAGCAGCGTGTCCAGCGCGATGCGCAGCGCGAGCGCGGCGGAGGCCTGACCGGCGTCGGCTCGATCGTAGGCGCGCTCCTTGACCAGTTCGAGGTAGTCGTCGCAGAACGTCCAGAAGAACGCCTCCGTGACCTCCAGCGCGCGGGCGTGGTCGTAGGCCTCGAACGCGCGGGTCGCGTCGCGGACCACCCGGTCGAGGGTCGCGAGCATCGACGCGTCGAGCGCGTGCGTGATCCGCGCCCCCTCGGGCACGGGGAACGACAGCACGAACTTCGCCGCGTTGAGCACCTTGATCGCCAGGCGCCGGCCGATCTTGACCTGCGTCGGGTTCTGCGCGTCGAACGCCGCATCCGTGCCCAGGCGGCTCGAGGCCGCCCAGTAGCGCACCGCATCCGAGCCGTGCTGGTCGAGGATCGCCGCCGGGGTCACGACGTTGCCCTTCGACTTCGACATCTTCTTGCGGTCCGGGTCGACGATGAAACCGCTGATGGCGGCATCCGTCCACGGCGACCGATCGTCCTCGAGCGCACTGCGCAGCATGGTCGAGAACAGCCAGGTGCGGATGATGTCCTGTCCCTGAGGGCGCAGGTCGAAGGGCGCGACCAGGTCCCACAGCTCGTCGTCGCGCTCCCAGCCGCCGGCCAGCTGCGGGGTGAGCGAGCTCGTGGCCCAGGTGTCGAAGATGTCGCGCTCGGCGTCGAAGCCGCCCGGCGCGCCCCGCTGGGCTTCGGCGTACCCCGGGGGCACGTCCACGGTCGGGTCGACCGGAAGCCGGGCCGGATCGGGGAGGAGGACGCGGTCGTAGTCGCGCTCGCCGTGCTCGTCCAGCCCGTACCAGACCGGGATCGGCACGCCGAAGAAGCGCTGGCGGCTGATGAGCCAGTCGCCGGTCAGGCCGTTCGTCCAGTTCTCGTAGCGCACGCGCATGAAGTCCGGATGCCACCTCAGCTCGCGGCCGAGCCCGATGAGCTTCTCGCGCAGCGCCGCGTCGCGGGCGCCGTTGCGCAGGTACCACTGCCGGGTCGAGACGATCTCCAGCGGCCGGTCGCCCTTCTCGAAGAACTTCACCGGGTGGGTGAACGGCTTCGAGACCTCGCGCAGGTCGCCGGACTCAGCCAGCAGCTCGACGATGCGCTTCCTGGCGCTGAAGACCGTCTTGCCGGCGAGCTCGGCGTACGCGGCCCGGGCGGCATCCGTCGCGATCACGTCGGGGGCCTCGGCGAGCACCCGGCCGTCCTGCCCGATGATCGTGCGGTTGGGCAGGTCGAGCTCACGCCACCAGATGATGTCGGTCACATCGCCGAAGGTGCAGATCATGGCGATGCCCGAGCCCTTGTCAGGCTGGGCGAGCGGGTGCGGGAGCACCGGCACCTCGACGCCGAACAGGGGCGTCGTCACCGTGGTGCCGAACAGCGGCTGATACCTCTCGTCGTCGGGGTGGGCGACGAGGGCGACGCACGCCGCGAGCAGCTCGGGACGGGTCGTCTCGATGAGCACCTCGCCGGCGCCGTCGGTCCGCGCGAACGCGAGCCGGTGGTAGGAGGCCTGCTGCTCCCGGTCCTCGAGCTCGGCCTGCGCGATCGCGGAGCGGAAGTCCACGTCCCACAGGGTGGGGGCGAGGGCCTGGTAGGCCTCGCCGCGCTCCAGGTTGCGCAGGAACGCGAGCTGGCTGGTGCGGATCGTGTCGTCGGAGATCGTGCGGTAGGTCTGCGTCCAGTCGACCGACAGGCCGAGCTTGCGGAACAGGTCCTCGAACTGCTTCTCGTCCTCGACCGTGAGCCGTTCGCACAGCTCGATGAAGTTGCGGCGGCTGATCGGCACCTGGTCCGCCGCCCTCGTCGACTTGTTGTCGCCGCCCTCGAAAGGCGGGGCGAAGTCGGGGTCGTAGGGCAGCGAGGGGTCGCAGCGCACGCCGTAGTAGTTCTGCACCCGCCGCTCGGTGGGCAGGCCGTTGTCGTCCCAGCCCATCGGGTAGAACACGCTCCTGCCGCGCATCCGCTCGAACCGGGCCTTCAGGTCGGTGTGGGTGAAGCTGAAGACGTGACCGATGTGAAGGCTCCCGGACGCCGTCGGCGGGGGGGTGTCCACGGAGAAGACGCCCGCGCGCCCCGTCGCCCGGGCGGCGTCGCGGTCGAACCGGTACGTCCCCCGCTCTCGCCACACGGCATCCCACGTCGACTCGAGACCCTCGAGGGCGGGCTTGTCGGGAACGGCCATCGGGACTCCTCGATATGTGCGGCACCGTGTGTGCGTGCCTGAGTGTGGGAACCGATCCAGTCTACCGGCGGCCGGTGCTCTTCGCCGGGTGGCGGGATTCGGAGACGCCACGGGATTCGGAGCGGATGCGGGAAGAGCATCCGAATCTCGTCACATCTCCGAATCCCGCCGCGCGCCGGCGCTGCGCGGCTCCGAATCTCGCCACGCCCGGGTGCGGTTGATCGCGAAGCCCAGGTGGCGACGGCGGAGGCTGCGGCGCCTGTGGGACCCCGTTCCCCACACGGGGCTCCGCACGTCGATCCCCACGGCGGGGGCCGGGGCGGCTAGAATCGTGCGCATCGGCATCGATCCGGCCATCACCGGGGAGCTCTCGGAAGAACGGCGCAAGCCTGGTAGAACCGAGCGGGGCAGGCCCGTCACAGCCGCCGTGAGAGGGGCCGGGGCATCCGGCAAGCGGGGTGGTACCGCGGTCCGAGGATCGTCCTCGCAGGAGCATTGCGACCTGCTGGAGTGAGATGACCTACCCGAAGCCTTCCGTCCCCGCGCCCGCTCCGGACGGTGCGGACGTGCCGCCCGGAGCCCCCGGGGGTGCGGGCGCCCCGGACCTCACCCCGAGCCCGCGTTTCCCCGCGATCGAGGAGGAGGTGCTCGCCTACTGGCGCCGTGACGACACCTTCCGCGCCTCGATCGCGCAGCGCGAGGGCGCGCCCGAATGGGTCTTCTACGACGGCCCGCCGTTCGCGAACGGACTGCCCCACTACGGCCATCTGCTGACCGGCTACGCCAAGGACCTGTTCCCGCGCTTCCAGACCATGCGCGGCAAGAAGGTCGACCGCGTGTTCGGCTGGGACACCCACGGCCTGCCGGCAGAGCTGGAGGCGATGAAGCAGCTCGGCATCACCGAGAAGGACGAGATCGAGGCGATGGGCCTCGCGACCTTCAACGCCAAGGCGCGCGAGTCGGTGCTGACCTACACGCGCGAGTGGGAGGACTACGTCACCCGCCAGGCGCGCTGGGTCGACTTCGAGCGCGGATACAAGACCCTCGACCTCGGCTTCATGGAGTCGGTGCTGTGGGCGTTCAAGACGCTCTACGACAAGGGCCTGGCCTACCAGGGGTACCGGGTGCTGCCGTACTGCTGGCGTGACGAGACGCCGCTGTCCAACCACGAGCTGCGCATGGACGACGACGTCTACAAGACGCGGCAGGATCCCTCGGTCACCGTCACCTTCCCGCTGGTCGGTGCGAAGGCCGAGGCGCTGGGTCTGACCGGCGTCCGGGCGCTCGCCTGGACCACGACCCCGTGGACGCTGCCCACCAACCTCGCCCTCGCCGTCGGTCCCGGCATCCGCTATGTGGTCGTGCCCGCAGGGCCCGCCGGCGCGGCCGACGTGCCGGCGGCAGGCGACGCGGAGAGCGCCCTCGCGCACCGGTACCTTCTGGCCGCCGAGTTGCTGGCCGGCTACGCGAAGGATCTCGGCTACGACTCGGCGGACGCCGCCACGGCCGCGGTCGAGCGCGAGCTCACAGGCAGCGAGCTCGGCGGCGTCGCCTACGACCGTCTTTTCGACTACTACGCGGACGCCGACCTCTGGGGCACGGGCGAGGCGTGGCGCATCGTCGTCGACGACTACGTCACCACCACCGACGGCACCGGCATCGTGCACCAGGCACCCGCCTACGGCGAGGACGACAAGCGCGTCGCGGATGCCGCCGGCATCCCGACCATCGTCAGCCTCGACGACGGCGGACGCTTCCTGCCGCAGGTCACGGATGTCGCAGGCGAGCTGTGGACGGACGCCAACCGGCCGCTGATCCGGCTGCTGAAGGCCGGGGGACGCCTCCTGCGCGAAGCGTCGTACGAGCACTCCTACCCGCACTGCTGGCGCTGCCGGAACCCGCTGATCTACAAGGCCGTCTCCAGCTGGTTCGTGCGCGTGACCGAGTTCAAGGACCGCATGATCGAGCTCAACGAGCAGATCACCTGGGCGCCGGAGAACGTCAAGCACGGTCAGTTCGGCAAGTGGCTGGAGGGCGTGCGCGACTGGTCGGTCAGCCGCAACCGGTACTGGGGATCTCCGATCCCGGTCTGGCAGAGCGACGACCCCGCGTACCCGCGCGTGGACGTCTACGGCTCCCTGGACGAGCTCAAGCGCGACTTCGGTCGCGTGCCGCGCAACGAGCGGGGCGAGATCGACCTCCACCGGCCGTACATCGACGAGCTGACACGGCCGAACCCGGACGATCCCACGGGGCGCAGCACGATGCGCCGCATCGAGGACGTGTTCGACGTCTGGTTCGACTCCGGCTCGATGCCCTACGCCCAGGTGCACTACCCGTTCGAGAACCGCGAGTGGTTCGACGAGCACTCGCCGGCCGACTTCATCGTCGAGTACATCGGGCAGACCCGCGGCTGGTTCTACCTCATGCACGTGCTGTCCACCGCGCTGTTCGATCGGCCCGCGTTCACCGGAGTGAGCTGCCACGGCATCGTGCTCGGCTCCGACGGGCAGAAGATGTCGAAGTCGCTGCGCAACTACCCCGACGTCGGCGAGGTGTTCATCCGCGACGGCTCCGACGCGATGCGCTGGTTCCTGATGTCGAGCTCGGTGCTGCGCGGCGGCAACCTCATCGTCACCGAGGAGGGCATCCGCGCGGGCGTGCGCGAGTTCCTGCTGCCCCTGTGGAACGCGTGGTACTTCTTCGCGACGTATGCGAACGCGTCCGACGGCTACGAGGCCTCGTGGCGCACCGACTCGGTCGACGTGCTGGACCGCTACATCCTGGCGCTCACCGGCGACCTCGTGCGCGACGTCGCCGCCGATCTGGAGCGGCTCGACTCCACGACCGCCGCCGAGCGGCTGCGCGACTTCGCGGAGGTGCTGACCAACTGGTACATCCGCCGCTCGCGCGACCGGTTCTGGGTCGGGGTGACCGACGACCCCCGTTCGGCGGAGGCCTTCGACACCCTGTACACGGTCCTGGAGACCGTCACCCGCGTCGCGGCGCCGCTGATCCCGCTGGTCGCCGAGCGCGTCTGGCAGGGCCTCACCGGCGGGCGCAGCGTGCACCTGCAGGACTGGCCGGACGCCGGCGCCTTCCCGGACGCCGTCGACATCCGCGCGGCGATGGACGCGGTGCGGGAGGTGTCCTCGGTCGCAAACGCCCTGCGCAAGAAGGAGGGCAAGCGCGTGCGTCTGCCGCTGCCGCTGCTGACCGTGGTCGTGCCGGACGCCGAGATGCTCGCCCAGTTCGACGACATCCTGCGCGAGGAGCTCAACGTCAAGGCGGTCGAGCTGGCCGAGCTGCGGGCCGACACCGCGGCCGCGTACGGCATCACGCACCGTCTCACCGTCAACGCGCGCGCCGCCGGCCCCCGCCTGGGCAGGCAGGTGCAGCAGGTCATCGGCGCCGCGCGCGGCGGTGACTGGCACGAACGCGACGGCGTCGTCACCGTCGGCGGCGTCGTGCTCGAACCGGGGGAGTACGAGCTCGTGCTCGAGACCTCGGGCCGCCCCGAGGGCGAGGCGCTCGCCGTGCTCGCCGGTGGGGGATTCGTGCTGCTGGCCACCGCCACGACCCCGGAGCTGGAGGCCGAGGGACTTGCGCGCGACGTGATCCGCGCGGTGCAGGACACGCGCAAGGCGGCGGGCTTCGAGGTGAGCGACCGCATCGCGCTGTCGCTCGCCTTCGACGACGACGCGGACGCGGATGCCGTGCGCGGCGCGTTCGCCGCCGCCGGGGTGGCCGCCGAGACCCTCGCGCTGAGCGCGACGGTCGACGGCGAGGTCCTCGTCGGCAGCACCTTCGACGCGGCGTCCGACCCCGACCACACGGCATCCTTCGCCGCCGGCTCCTTCGCCAACCGCGGCGCGTTCACCGTCGCCGTCACCCGGATCGGAGGCGCCGCATGAGCGATGTGCCAGCCATATCCATGTCCCAGTTCGGCGCGGAATCAGCCTGCCGTACCGCGCCGAACTGGGATATCAACCGCATCGAACTGGGACATGAGGTCACCGTATGAGCGACAAGTCCAGGGCGGACGCCGTCTACGCCACGCTGCTGACGCGCCAGGGCGAGCAGTGGGTGCAGCCGCGGGTCGAGCGCACGCGGCGGGTGCTGGAGCTGCTCGACGATCCGCAGCGCACCTACCGGGTCGTGCACGTCACGGGCACGAACGGCAAGACGTCGACGAGCCGGATGATCGAGAGCCTGCTGCGCGCCCACGGCCTGCGCACCGGCCTGTTCACGAGCCCGCACCTGGAGCGTTTCACCGAGCGCATCATGATCGACGGCGAACCAATCCAGGACGCCGCCGTCGCCGAGGCGTGGGAGGAGATCGCGCCCTTCGTCGACCTCGTCGACGCCGAGTTGACCGGCGCGGGGGACGCCCCTCTCACCTTCTTCGAGCTGCTCACCGTGCTCGCCTTCGTCGCCTTCGCCGACGCGCCGGTCGACGTCGCCGTCGTCGAGGTCGGCATGGGTGGCGCATGGGACTCCACGAACACCGCAGACGGCGACGTCGCCGTCATCGCCCCGGTGGGCATGGACCACACCGACCGTCTCGGCGACACGATCACCGAGATCGCGACCGTCAAATCCGGGATCATCAAGCCGGGCGCCGCCGTCGTCTCGGCCGCGCAGGAGCCGGAGGCAGCCGAGGTCATCGCCCGCGCCGCGGCCGCGGCGGGCGCGACGCTCGCCGTCGAGGGGCGGGAGTTCGGCCTCGACCGCCGCCGGCTCGCCGTCGGCGGCCAGCTGCTGGACATCCGGGGTCTGGGCGGTCGGTACGAGGAGCAGTATCTGCCGATCCACGGCGCGCACCAGGGCCGCAACGCCGCCCTCGCGCTGGCGGCGGTCGAATCGCTCATCGGCCGCGAGGGGGAGCTGCTCTCAGCGGACCTCGTGGCCGAGGGTCTCGGGCAGGTCACCTCCCCGGGGCGTCTGCAGCTGGTCGGCACGGACCCGACCGTGCTCGTGGACGCCGCCCACAACCCGCACGGCGTGCACGCGCTGGCGGCGGCCCTCACCGAGACGTTCGACGTCGACGAGTGGGGCGTCGTCCTCGGCGTCCTGGCGGACAAGGACGTCGTGGGCATCGTCGCCGAGCTCCTCCCGGTCGCCACGGCGGTGTTCGCCACCGCGCCCGACTCGGAGCGGGCGCGGGACGCCGACGCCGTCGCCGACGTCGTGGAGCGGGCCGGGGTCCCCGTGACCGTCCACCGGGACCTCGCGGACGCCGCGGATGCCGCACGAGCATGGGCGGCGGCATCCGATCGGCGCGCGGTCGTCGTCGTCGGATCGGTCGTGCTGGCCGGCGAGGCGCTCGCGCTCGCCGCCGCCGAGGACTGGAGGAGCGCATGAGCCCCGAACCGCGCGCGCGCCGGGCCCGTGGCGCGCAGGAGTCGCTCGGTCAGGTCGTGCTCGGGTTCGAGGCCGTCGTCGTGTTCCTGGCGGGTCTCGTGATCTTCGGGCTCAAAGCGCTGCCGGCGGGTGTGGAGCCGTGGTGGGGGATCGTCGGCGGCGGCGTCGTCGCGGTCGTGATGATCGCGGCGACCGGGGCCCTGCGGCACGGGTGGGGCATCGCGCTCGGCTGGGCGCTCCAGGTCGTCGTGCTCGCCGCCGCCCTGCTGGTGCCGGCGATCCTGGTCGTGGTCCTCATTTTCGGCGGCATGTGGGCGTATGCGACCATCAAGGGGGCGCAGCTGGACCGCCGCAACGCCCTGCTGGCGGCGCAGGCCGCCGATGCGAACGGAGACTGACATCATGGCCGCTGAAGAAACCCTCGTCCTGGTCAAGCCGGACGGCGTCTCACGGGGTCTGACCGGCGCGATCCTGGCCCGTATCGAGGCGAAGGGCTACACGATCGTGGACCTGCGTCTGGTGCAGCCCGATCGCGACCGTCTCGCCGCGCACTACGCCGAGCATGAGGGCAAGCCGTTCTACGAGCCGCTGCTGGAGTTCATGCTCTCCGGTCCCTCGGTTGCCGTCCGTCTGGCGGGACACCGCGTGATCGAGGGATTCCGGTCGCTCGCGGGCACCACCGATCCCACCACCGCGGCGCCGGGCACGATCCGCGGCGACCTCGGCCGCGACTGGGGCGTGAAGGTGCAGCAGAACCTGGTGCACGGCAGCGACAGCCCCGTCTCGGCCGCCCGCGAGCTCGGCATCTGGTTCGGCTGAGCCCGGCATCCGTCCTTCCGCCCACAGACGCGGTCTCGTGGGACGGGGGCCGCGGCGCGGGTCAGCCGAAGACCGTCCGCCACAGGTTCGGGATCGCGTCCAGCTCGAACTGCGCGAGCAGCAGGATCACGACGTAGCTCAGGAACGTCGCCAGCGGCACCCACACCATCAGGCGGTCGGCCCGCTCGCGCGCGTTCTCGGAGATCGGGAGCACCCCCTGCCGCAGCACGTGCAGGGTCACGGCGTAGAACGACGGGATCGTCACCGCCCACGTGGTCATGCACCACGGGCACAGCGTGTGCAGGTTCGGCGCGAAGATGCTCTGGCCGATCAGCCAGCAGACGAAGCAGAACGCGAACAGGAACCCGGCCCAGAACAACACCCAGAACCAGCGTGCGAAGCGGGCGCCCGACAGCACCGCGACACCGACCACGATCGGGGCGACCCAGCAGGCCAGGCCGATGAGCGGGTTGGGGAAGCCGAAGACGCTGCCCTGCCACGAGCCGAGGTTCGCCGAGCACTGGTAGAGGATGCTGAAGTCGCACGACGCCGTGGCGTCCGGGTTCGCGAGCTTGTCGAACTTCTCGATCGTCAGCGAGAACGCCGCCCACCAGCCGATCACGCCGGCGACGATCAACCAGACGGCGAACACGGTCGGGCGCGGACGGGCAAGCGGTGCATCGGACATGCCTCGGATCCTTCCATACGCGCCCGATCTGAGCCTGGCCCGCGCACCGTGACAAACGTGCGCCGCCGCCGCATACGCACATCCGCGGCGGAGATGCGATAATGGACGTCGATGCCACTCGCGGCCGCGCCGCGTCGGCATCGACGCAGACTTTCGGGCGATGAACGCCTGCGCAGCCCGTGCCACCGGCCGGCTGCAGACCGAGTGAGTTCGCGGCACCGCCGGTGCGGCGCCGCACGAGATTTCGCCGGGACGGCGCGCGGTGCCGTCCCGGCCGGGAGTACGCCGGTGAACGCCGATGACGCAGAACAGTATCCAGGGGACGACTCGGGCGTGGAGGCGCCGCCCGTGACCGCCGAAGGCTCTTCCCGGGCTCAGGCCCAGGTCGAGGGCGACCGGGAGTCCGCGGTCGTCGAGCCGCCCGCGTCCCCGGACGACCTCGACGCCCCCGCCGTCGAGGTCGAAGCGGCCGCCGAGCCCGAGCCGGCTCCCGCGCCGGAGCCCGCCGCCGAGCCGGTGCCCGAGGTCGTCTCGGAGCCCGAGCTATCCCCGGAACCGGCGCCCGAGCCCCCGGCCCTCCCCACGGCGGTGTCGCTCGGCCTGCTGCCCGAGACCTTCGTGTCCGCCGTCACGACGGCGCTGCACTTCTACGCCCCCGAGGTCGTCGCCCAGCCCGCGCTGCCCGAGGACGAGGGCGACGAGCCCTCGACCAGCGCTGCGCGCCGTCGTCGTCGTCGCACCGCGGCCGAGCGTGCGGTCGACGGCGGCGAGGCGGCGAGGCAGCCGAAGCAGCGCACCGTGGAGGTCATCACCGAGCCGCAGCGCATCAAGGGCTCCACGCGGCTCGAGGCCAAGAAGCAACGGCGTCGCGACGGCCGGGACGCCGGGCGCCGGCGGCCGGTCGTCACCGAGGCCGAGTTCCTCGCCCGGCGCGAGGCCGTCGACCGGATCATGGTCGTGCGCTCGAAGAACGGCCGCATCCAGATCGCCGTGCTCGAGGACAACGTGCTGGTCGAGCACTACGTCGCCCGCAACCAGGACGCGTCGCTGATCGGCAACGTGTACCTCGGACGGGTGCAGAACGTGCTGCCCAGCATGGAGGCGGCTTTCGTCGACATCGGTCGCGGCCGCAACGCCGTGCTCTACTCCGGCGAGGTCGACTGGGACGGTGTCGAGACCGGCAACCAGCCGCGACGCATCGAACTGGCCCTGAAGTCCGGCGATCGCGTGCTCGTGCAGGTCACCAAGGACCCGGTGGGGCACAAGGGGGCCAGGCTGACCAGTCAGATCTCTCTGCCCGGGCGCTACCTCGTCTACGTCCCCGGCGGGGCCATGAACGGCATCTCGCGCAAGCTCCCCGACACTGAGCGGGCACGTCTGAAGCGGATTCTCAAGGAGGTGCTGCCCTCCTCCAGCGGCGTGATCGTGCGCACCGCGGCCGAGGGCGCCACCGAGGAGCAGCTGACGCACGACGTGCAGCGCCTCACCTCGCAGTGGGAGCACATCAGCCGGCTCGTGGAGATCCAGCAGGCCCCCGCGCTGCTGCACTCGGAGCCCGATCTTCTCGTGAAGATCGTGCGCGACGTCTTCAACGAGGACTTCGCAAAGATGCTCATCCAGGGCGAGGAGGCGCAGCGCACGATCGAGAACTACCTCGCCGGTGTCGCCCCCGACCTCCTCGAGCGCGTCGAGCGCTACGAGGGCGAGCGCGACCCGTTCGACGAGTTCCGGGTCACCGAGCAGATCGAGAAGGCGCTGGACCGCAAGGTGTGGTTGCCCTCCGGCGGGTCGCTCGTCATCGACCGCACCGAGGCGATGACCGTCGTCGACGTGAACACGGGCAAGTTCGTGGGCTCGGGCGGCAACCTCGAGGAGACCGTCACCAAGAACAACCTCGAGGCGGCCGAGGAGATCGTGCGCCAGCTGCGGCTGCGCGACATCGGCGGCATCATCGTCGTCGACTTCATCGACATGGTGCTCGAGTCCAACCGCGACCTCGTGCTGCGCCGGCTCGTCGAATGCCTGAGCCGAGACCGCACGAAGCACCAGGTGGCCGAGGTCACCTCGCTCGGTCTCGTGCAGATGACCCGTAAGAAGCTGGGTCTCGGGCTGCTGGAGACCTTCAGCGAGCCGTGCGAGATCTGCGCCGGGCGTGGCGTGATCGTCCACCACGATCCGGTCGTCAAGCACCGCGCGGGCGCCCAGAACGGCGGCGGTCAGGCGAACGGCAACGGCCGGCGCGGGCGCCCCGCCCCGACCTCCGTGGGCGTCACGGGCGGGACGCACGTGATCACCGAGGGCGTGAAGTCGGCGCTCGCGCAGATCGCGGCGTCCACGATCCACCATGACGACGCAGAGGCGGAGCCGGACCTCGCCCCGGTCGAGGCCGTGGCGGAGGAGCGGCCGCGCAAGCAGCGCAAGAAGCGCGAGAGCGCACCGAAGGCCGCCGCACCCAAGACCGAGAAGGAGCTGCTGCTCGACTCGGTGCTGAGCGCCCTGCCCGAGCCGAAGGCGCCCGGTCAGGGGCGTTCGCGGCGCCGGGTCACGACCGCGGCGCTCAGCGGCACCCCGGTCGACAACCTCACCGACCCGTCGTAGCCGTTCGCCGTTCGCGCCGTTCGCGCGCCGTGACACGCAGCCCCGACGCGATGAGCATGCGCACGAGCGTGTGCCCGTCGACGTGGGCGGCGCCGGCGGCGACGAGCCGCGGGTGCGCCTGGGCGGGCACGTCGTAGTGGTCGAGGTCGAACGCGCGGCGCGGGATGCCGTTGGCCAGCGCGAAGGCGTGCAGTTCGTCCAGGTCGGTGTCGCTGATCAGGTGCGCCCACAGCCGGTCGTGAGCCGGCCACCGCGGGTCGTCGATCAGGATGGCCACGGCGACATACTAGGGGCATCCGCGACACGATCCGGAGCGCTTTTGCCCGAGCGTGATCCATCGGGTAAAGTGTTCCTTTGGTGCGTCGAGACATCCGCACCGGGTCTTCAGACATCGGAGCCGAGCGCTCCCCAGACGAAACAGGTGTGAAGTGGTCTACGCAGTTGTGCGCGCCGGCGGCCGGCAGGAGAAGGTCGAGGTCGGCACGGTCGTCGTGCTCGACCGCCAGGCGGCGTCGGTGGGCGAGACCATCGAGCTCGCGGCGGTGCTGCACGTGGACGGCGAGACGGTGACGACCGACGCGGACGCGCTCGCGAAGGTCACGGTGACCGCCGAGGTGATCGGCGAGGAGCGCGGCCCGAAGATCGTGATCCAGAAGTTCAAGAACAAGACCGGCTACAAGAAGCGTCAGGGGCACCGTCAGGACCTCACGCGCGTCAAGATCACCGGCATCAAGTAAGGCCAGAGGGGACGCTTCAGATGGCACACAAAAAGGGCGCAAGCTCCACCCGCAACGGCCGCGACTCGAACGCGCAGCGCCTCGGCGTCAAGCGTTTCGGCGGCCAGAGCGTCAGCGCCGGCGAGATCATCGTCCGCCAGCGCGGTACGCACTTCCACCCCGGTGTGAACGTCGGCCGTGGCGGCGACGACACCCTGTTCGCGTTGTCCGCCGGTGCCGTCGAGTTCGGCACGAAGGGCGGCCGCAAGGTCGTCAACATCGTGGCGGCCGCGGAGTAACTCCGCGTTCGCGCAGATTCTTCGGCGAGGGGCGGGCTTCGGCTCGCCCCTCGCCTTCTTTCACAGAGAGCGGGTCCCATGGTCACCTTCGTCGACGGCGTGACCCTGCACCTGCGCGCCGGCAAGGGCGGCAACGGCTGCGTCTCGGTGCGCCGCGAGAAGTTCAAGCCGCTCGCCGGCCCCGACGGCGGCAACGGCGGCAACGGCGGCGATATCGT
>JASGDW010000204.1:0-26403 GCA_047606965.1 Microbacterium sp. | reverse complement strand
GGCCCAGCGCGCGCCGCGCGTGGGCGCGCTCGTCGACGCCGCGGGGCGGCAGGGGGCGCAGGTGCGTGTGCTGCCGCCGCTCGAGCCGGCGGACCGGGCCGCCGTGCTGGACGCGGCGCTGGTGCTGCTGGCGCCCTCGACGCTCAGCGCGTTCCCGTGGCGGGTCGTGGACGCGCTCGCCCTGGGTGTGCCGATCGTCGCGGTCGCCTCCGACGTCCATCGGGAGGTGCTGGTCGACGCCGGGCTGTTCGTGCCCGCCGCCGAACTGGAGGAGGCGCTGCACCGGGTCATCGACTCGGAGGACAGCCGCCGCCGGTTCGCCGTGCGCGCGGCCGATCGCGGGCGCGCGTTCTCGTGGCGCGATCACGCCGAACGGGTCTGGGCGCTGCACGCCGAGCTGTGAGCGGCGACGCGGGACCCGCCCCGGCCGCATCCCCCGATCGCGTAACCTGAGGAGTCGGCGGCTCCTCCGTCCCCATCGCAAAGGCACCACATGGATCTTCTCGTCGTCGGCGCGGGCTTCTTCGGCCTGACCATCGCGGAACGGGCCGCGGCATCCGGTCGCACGGTCACGGTCATCGACCGGCGCCACCACATCGGCGGCAACGCGTACTCGGAGGACGAGCCGACCACGGGCATCGAGGTGCACCGCTACGGCGCGCACCTGTTCCACACCTCCAACCCGACCGTGTGGGAGTACGTGAACCGGTTCACGGCCTTCACCGACTACGTGCACCGCGTGTACACGACCCACCGAGGCGTCGTGTTCCCGCTGCCGATCAACCTCGGCACGATCAACCAGTTCTTCCAGGCCGCGTACACGCCCGACCAGGCGCGGGCGCTCGTGCGCGGCCAGGCGGGGGAGTTCGACCCCAAGACCGCGCGCAACCTCGAGGAGCGGGGCATCGGGCTGATCGGCCGGCCCCTGTACGAGGCGTTCATCCGCGACTACACGGGCAAGCAGTGGCAGACCGACCCGAGGGAGCTGCCGGCGGAGATCATCAGCCGCCTTCCGGTGCGCTACACCTACGACAACCGCTACTTCAACGACACCTGGGAGGGCCTTCCCACCGACGGGTACACCGCGTGGCTGGAGCGGATGGCCGACCACCCCCGCATCGAGGTGAGGCTGTCGACGGACTTCTTCGACACCGCGCAGCCGCTGAACAAGCAGGACGCCCTCGGCCGGCTGCCGATCGTGTACACCGGCCCGGTCGACCGCTACTTCGACTACGCGGCGGGCGAGCTGGGCTGGCGCACCCTCGACTTCGAGGAGGAGGTCCTGGAGACGGGCGACTTCCAGGGCACCAGCGTCATGAACTACGCGGACGCCGAGGTGCCCTACACCCGCATCCACGAGTTCAAGCACTTCCATCCCGAGCGCGCCGACCGCTACCCGCGCGAGAGGACCGTGATCATGCGGGAGTACTCCCGGTTCGCGACGCGGGAGGACGAGCCGTACTACCCGGTCAACACCCCGGAGGACCGTGCCCGCGTGCTGGCCTACCGCGACCTGCAGGCGGGGGAGGAGGACGTCCACTTCGGCGGGCGCCTCGGCACCTACCAGTACCTCGACATGCACATGGCCATCGGCTCCGCCCTGTCCATGTGGAACAACAAGCTGGCGTGAGCGTGGCCGAGCGCACCGTCGTCGCGCGCGTCGTGTTCCCGGTGGCCGACGTGGACGCGGTTCGCCCGCTGTACATCGACGGGGACGCCTCGCACGCCGAGATCCTGGGCCGGGACGGCGTGCGCGTGCGTCCCGGGGGCGCCGTCTCGCTCGGCTCGTACCTCAACGCCTTCCCGGCCTCGTACTGGCGCGCCGAGACGGATGTGGCCTCGGTGTGGCTGACCGCGCGGCTGAGCGGTCGCGGCCGGCTCGTCGTGCGCCGCTCGGACGCGCGGGCCCGGGCCGCGCGGGTCGAGGAGCACGAGGTCCACGGCTCGTCGACGGTCGCCGCCGAGCTGCCGCTGTCGGGGTTCGACGAGGGCGGGGCGTACTGGCTCGACCTCGACGCCGCCGACGGCGAGGCGCTGGAGCTGGCCGGGGCGGAATGGTCGATCGACCGGGCGGCCGCGGCGTCGGCGACGGTCGCCATGGCGACCTTCAACCGCCCGGCCGACTGCCTCGCCCAGCTGCGCGCGCTCGCCGCCGACCGGCGGCTGGACGAGCTGGTCGACCGCATCGTCGTGGTCGACCAGGGCACCGACCTCGTGGCTGACCAGCCCGGCTTCGCCGAGGTCGCCGGGCGGCTCGGCGACCGGCTCCGGCTCGTGCGGCAGCCCAACCTCGGGGGCTCCGGCGGGTTCTCCCGCGGCATGCTGGAGGCGCTCCGGGCGGGGGAGAGCTCGCACGTGCTACTGCTCGACGACGACGCGATCAGCGAGCCGGAGGCGATCGCCCGCGCCATCCGGTTCGCCGGAGCCGGGCGTGCGCCGCTGATCGTCGGCGGCGGGATGCTGCACCTCGACGACCGCGCCGTGCTCTACGCGCAGAGCGAGCAGTGGGACCCCCGCATCGGGTGGGTGCGCCTGGACCGGGCCGGCGCCTACGACCACGACTTCGGCGCGGTGCCATTCCGGGACGCGCCGTACTTCCATGCGCGCCAGCGCTCCGACTTCAACGGCTGGTGGATGTGCCTGATCCCCTCCGCGCTGCTGCGCGACGCCGGGCTCTCGCTGCCGCTGTTCCTGAAGGGCGACGACGTGGAGTTCGCCCTGCGCGCCCGGGAGCACGGGGTGCGCACGGTCAGCCCGACCGGGATCGCGCTGTGGCACATGGGCTGGGGCGGCAAGGCGCCGACCCGCACCTGGGAGGCGTACTTCCTGCACCGCAACCGCATCGTCACCGAGCTGCTGCACGCCCGCCGGAGGCGCCCGACGGGCGTGATCCTGCACTCGTTCCTGGGGGATGTGAAGCCCCTGCTGACGTTGCAGTACTCCGCCGTGCGACTGCGCGCCCAGGCGCTGGCGGACGTGATGCAGGGGCCGGAGCCGTTGACCGGATGGCTCGGCACGCGCTCCGCCGCCATCCGGTCGCTGTGGCAGGGGTTCGCCGACGCGACGCCGGTCGGGGCCGAGACGGATGCTCCTCGCATCGCCGCCGGCGCGCCGCGGGGCCGGCTCGGCGGTGCGCTCATCCTGGCGCGGCAGGTGGTGCGGCACCTCCTGATCCCCGCGGCGGCCGCCTCGCACGAACGCCCGCAGGCCCGGATCGCCGCCGGAGAGCTCGCCTGGTGGAGCTTCGCGCGCCTGGACTCGGCGCTGGTGGAGACCCCCGACGGCCGGGCGCTCGTCTGGTACCGCCGCGACCGGGGGGAGAGCGTGCGCGCCCTCCGGCGCAGCATCCGCCTCCACCTCCGGCTGTGGCTGCGCTGGCCGCGTCTGGCCCGCGCCTTCCGCCGGGCCGCGCCCCGGCTGGCGTCGGCGGAGGCGTGGGCCGAGGTCTTCGAGCGCTCGTGAGCGGCGCGCTCGCGCCGCGCGGCTCAGCCCTCGCGGGTGAGACGCTCGCTGCGCTCGCCGAGCTTCTCGCGCACGAGCGCCAGTCCGCCGCGGCGGAAGTAGTAGACCAGCAGCGCGAGGTCGCGCCGGCGTCCCCTCGGCATCATGAGGATGCGTTCGAAGCGGCTGCCCCCGAGGGTGGCACCGGAGGCGGCCATCAGCTCCCGATCCGGGGCCTCCCCCGGGGCCGCGCAGAACTCGAGGAGCGGCCGCAGCGACCGGCTCCACTCGAACCTCGCCCGCTGCGCGATCGCGGCGTGCTGCGCCCGTGCGTACGCGTCCGGATCGGTCAGCAGCTCGCGGATCGCCCCGGCGAGGGCGGTCGCGTCCCCGACGGGCACGACCCGGCCGCATCCGGTCTGCTGGACGATCTCGGCGAAGGCGTCGCCCGCGGACGAGACCACCGGCAGACCCGCCCACAGGTAGTCGAGGATCCGGGTGCGGAACGAGAAGCGCGTCTCCGCATGGAGCGGGTGCGTGCTCACGCCCAGGTCCGCGTCGAGCAGGTAGTTGACCCGGTCGTCGTAGTCGACCCAGGAGTCGTTGAAGAAGACGGTGCGGCCGGTGAGCCCGAGCCGGTCGGCGGCGGCGACCGTGTCGGCGATCGCCTGCATCTCGGGCACCTCGGGGTTGAAGTGGCTCGCGCTGAGGAAGAACAGCTTGATCTCGGGATGTTCGTGCGCGAGCAGCCCCATGGCCTCGACGAGGGTCACCGGGTCGAACCAGTTGTAGATGCCGCCGCCCCACAGCAGCACCCTGTCGTCGGGTCCGATGCCGGGCACGGCCCCCTTGATCGCATGCCGGCTCTGCGCCGGCGGCTCGGCGGGCAGCCCGAAGGGTGCGACGCCGATGAGGGACTCGAAGGTGGGGTCGGCGGCGTAGGTCCGCGGGTTCAGCCGGCCCAGGGAGGAGAGGCTGCCCAGCCACAGGTCGCGCTGACGCTCGGAGGCGCAGAGGAAGTAGTCGCCGCGGCCCAGCTGCTCGTTCAGCAACGACACCGCCTTGCGGATCTCGTCGGTCCAGGCCGCGGCGTCCTCGTACTTGTTCTGCTCGAGCTGCTCGAGCTGGAACGGGTCGTACAGGTCGGCGACCACGATCTTGCGGGTGCGCGCCACCGAGGGGAAGACGCGCAGCGACATCCCCTGCACGACGATCACGTCGGCCCACTCCTCGTGGCGCGCCGCCGAGGCGTCGTCCGCCTCGTGGACGAAGTGCAGCCCGAACCGGTCGCTGGAGCGCTCGATGCGCTTCCAGGACACGATGCGCACCTCGCAGGAGTCGGCGAGCAGGTCGGCCATGTTCCACACCCGGATGGCGGGCCCCGCCATCTGCACGCGAAGGGGATCGCCGGTGATGATCAGGACGCGGGTGCGTCGGTCGTCGGGACGTTCTGCTGCGGCGGCCATAGCGCCCCGATCCTACCGTGACGCGCCTGCCGGGCCGCCGTGCACGCCGCGCAGGCGTCGCCGCGAGCAGGCGCAGAGTCCGGCGTGTCTGCGCCGGAAAACGAAGAGACTTTGCTACTCATGCGCAACATCCGCCACACTGTTCACATGCATCGCAGATCGGATTCATCACATCTTCTGCGCGGGGTTCTCGGGGTCGTCGGCATCGCGGCCGTCCTCATCGCCGGTCTGGTCGGCACGAGCTCTGCCGCTCAGGCGGCGGCAGCGGACTCCGTGAGCGCCTCGACGGCCACCTCGGGGCTCGTCCAGACGGCCGATCTGAGCCAGTTCCAGGCGGGCAACATCATCAGCGACGAGGTCTTCTACGACTCCGGTGCGCTGAGCCAGTCCGAGATCCAGGACTTCCTCGACGCGAAGGTGAGCTCCTGCCGATCCGGGTACACCTGCCTGAAGAGCTGGAGCGGGCCGTCCTCCTCGCAGTCGGCCAATGCGATGTGCTCGGCGTTCACGGGCAGCACGGCCGAGACGGCGGCGTCCCTGATCTACAAGGTGGCGCAGGCCTGCGGGATCAACCCGGAGGTGCTGCTGGTCATGGTCCAGAAGGAGCAGGGGCTGGTCACCTCGAGCGCGCCCTCGACCTACGCGTACAACTACGCGATGGGCTACAACTGCCCCGACACGACCGGCTGCACCTCCGACGGGCTCGGCTTCGCGACCCAGGTGTACGGCGGCGCCTACATGCTCAAGCGCTACTCCAACCCCACCGGGACCAGTGCGTACTTCACCTGGTACGCGCCCGGGAACACCTGGAGCATCCTCTACAACCCCGACACCTCGTGCGGGTCGTCGGGGGTCTACATCCAGAACCAGGCCACGGCGAACCTCTACTACTACACCCCCTATCAGCCCAACGCCGCCGCGCTCGCCGCCGGCTACGGCACCGGGGACAGCTGTTCGGCCTACGGCAACCGCAACTTCTACAACTACTTCACCGACTGGTTCGGCTCGACCCAGGTGTCGGACGCCGACAGCTCGCCGTTCGGCGGCTACAACCTGGTGGTGGAGCGGGGGCAGTTCACGGTGCAGGGCTGGGCGATCGACCCCGATGAGACCACGACGGCGTTGACGGTGTCGCTGACCGTGGACGGCACCTCCGACTGGGGCACGTTCACCGCCGACTACTCCCGGCCGGATGTCGGCGCGGCCTATCCCGAGGCGGGCGACGACCACGGCATGAACGGCGTGTTCCAGATCGTCGGCGGCGACCACACCGTCTGCGTCACCGTCCGCAACGTCGGCGCGGGCAGCGACACCAGCTTCGGGTGCACCACGATCTCGGTGGTGACGGCCTCGCCATACGGCGGGACGTCCGCCGAGGCGATCGCCGGCGGCGTGCACGTGACCGGGTGGACCCTCGACACCGACACCACCGATGCGATCGCGGTGCACATCTACGTCGACGGCGTCGGCGCGGCGTATGTCGCGAACGCATACCGCCCCGACGTCGGCGTGGTGTTCGCGGGCTTCGGCGACTACCACGGGATCGACGTGACTATCCCCCTCGGCGTGGGCGAGCACGAGGTGTGCGCCTACGGCATCAATGTCGGGCTCGGTTTCAACTCGCTGATCGGCTGTCACGACGTCACGGTGACGCAGTCGGGCGACCCGGTCGGCGCCCTCGACTCCGTGGTCGCCGAGCCGGGCGGATTCCACGTGACGGGCTGGGCGATCGATCCGAGCACGACGTCGTCGATCGCGGTGCACGTGTACCGCGGCGCCTCGGGCACCGCCCTGACCGCGGGCGTCGCCCGCCCCGACGTCGCCGTCGTGTATCCCGACTTCGGGAGCCTGCACGGCTACGACGCGCACATCGATGCGGCGGCGGGCACGGCGAGCGTCTGCGCCTACGGCATCGACGTGGGCTACGGCTCGAACTCGCTCCTGGGCTGCAAGAGCGTGACGGTGATGTCGGGTTCGCCCTTCGGCGGCATCGACGCCACCGTCAGCGGCGGCAGCGTGCGTCTTCGCGGCTGGACGATCGACCCCGACACCGTGTCGTCGATCGCGGTGCACGTCTACATCGACGGGGTCGGACAGGCGATCACCGCGGACGCGACGCGCACCGACGTCGGCGACGTGTATCCGGGCTACGGATCGGCGCACGGCATCGACAGCACGTTCAGCCTCACGGCGGGCACGCATTCGCTGTGCGCCTACGGGATCAACGTCGGCACCGGGAGCAACAGCCTGCTCGGGTGCACGAGCGTCGTCGTCCAGGACGGCTCGCCGTTCGGCGGAACCGACGTGACCGTCAGCGGGACGACCGCGACCCTCCACGGCTGGGCGATCGACCCGGACACCACGAGCCCGATCGACGTGCACGTCTACGTCGACGGCGTGGGGACGGCGGTGACCACGGCCAGCGCCTCGCGCCCCGACGTCGGTGCCGTGTACCCCGCGTACGGCTCCTCCCACGGCATAGACACGACGTTCACGCTCACGGCCGGAACCCATCAGATCTGCAGCTACGGGATCAACCAGGGATCCGGCAGCAACAGCCTGCTCGCCTGCCAGACGGTCCAGGTCTCCGGCGGCTGATGAGGATCGGATTCCACGGGTGAGCAGCCCTTCGACGCTCGCGGTCGGGCGCCGCCTCCGCTCGGCCTGGGAGCGGTGCGAGGCCGCCGGGACCGCGCTGATGGCGCGTCCCGTCGTCTCGTCCTTCCTCGTGCCGACGCTGATCGCGATCGTCGCGACGGCGCTGGCCTGGGGGCGGCTGGGCGAGGTGAGCCGGCAGACGATGTGGGCGGAGGACGCCGCGCTGTTCTCGCAACGCGCCGTGGACCCCGACCGTCTCAGCTACGGGGTCTTCACCGCATACGCCGGATACACCCAGTTCGCCCCGCAGCTGCTGGCCGTCGCGATCTGGCAGCTCGTCCCGATCGATCACATCGCGACCGCCGTCACCCTCGCGGCGTGCGCATGCGCGGGCGCCATCGCGGCCGGCGTCTACGTCCTGACCGCCGGATGGTCCCTGCACCGCAGCGGCAGGGTGCTCCTCGCCCTGGTCACGGTGCTCAGCCCGGGCCTGGCGTTCGAGGCCCTCGGCAACCTCGCCAACCTGCACTGGTTCTTCCTCTGGCTCAGCCCCTTCCTGTTCCTGTTCCGTCCGCGGCGCTGGCCCAGCGCGCTCGTGCTCGCGGCCGTGGGATTCGTCGCCGTCACGACGGAGATCCAGGCGGTGCTGTTCGCGCCCCTGCTGCTCCGGGGCATCCGGGACCGACGCCGCTGGCCGCTCGTCGCGGCGGTGTTCGCCGGGGCCTGCCTGCAGGCCGCCGCGTTCCTCAACGACCAGGGCACGCGCGGCGGCGGAGCGCCCTCGTGGCGTTCCGTGGTCTTCGGGTATTTCCTGCAGGTCCCGCTGGTCGCCCTGACCGGGAGCGGAGAGGCGGCCTCCGGCATCGTCGGGTATTCGGGGTGGAGCTTCGCCCTCCTCGCGGTCGTCCCCTTCCTGATCTGCGGCGTGTGGTTCGGATGGAGGTCCCGTCCGCGCGCGGTGCTGGTCTCGTTGTTCCTCGGGGCCTCGGTCGTGCTGTGGTGCACCGGGCTGGCCGTGAACTACTTCCCCGTCTACGCCTACGCGGACATGACCAAGGCCGAGCTCCAGTCCGGGGTCGGGCTCCTGCGCTACGCCACGGTCCCGATCATGTTCCTGTTCGCGGCGGCGGTGCTCGCCGCCGCCCGGGTCCGCCGGCCCCGTCCGACCGCGCCGGCGGTCGCGGTGCTCGTCCTGCTCGTGGGCCTGCTGGCGGTCTCCTACGACGTCCCCGGGCACGCGCCGCGCGAGGCGGGCCCGACCTGGTCCTCGACGCTGTCGGAGGCCCGTGCGCTGTGCGCGGGCGACCCCGACGGATCGACGCAGCTCGGCGCCGCGCCCGCGGGGTGGTCGGTCACGGTCCCCTGCGACCGCATCCTGGGCTGAGCGGTCGGGGGCGCCGGGTCGGACGGTGCGGCGCCGTCAGCGCAGGCGCAGGACGAGGAGCTGGGCGAGGAAATGCACGCCCTGCGACAGGGAGGCCTTCGACTCGCCGGCGTGCCGCTCCGCGAAGTGGAACGAGATCTCCGCGATGCGCAACGGCTGGCGCACCAGGATCTCGAGCAGGATCTTGAAGCCGCGCGGCCGGAGGGCGTGCAGATCGAGCCTCCGGGTGTCGACGAGGAAGAACCCGGTCATCGGGTCGGAGCAGTGTCGCAGGTGTCGCGGGAACAGTGCCTTCGCGACGAGGGTCGAGGCGCGCGAGACGAGGCCGCGCACCGCGCCGGAGAGCCCGTCCGCGGTGCCCGTGCCGGTGTAGCGGGACGCCACCACGACGTCCGCGTCCCCGGCCCGGAACCGCGCCAGGAGCTTGGGGACGTCCTGCGGCGGATGCTGCAGATCGCCGTCCATGACCACGCAGACGTCCGACTGCGCCGCGCGGAATCCCTCGATCACGGCCCCGCCCAGACCGCCCGCGCCGTCCTCGCGGTGGATGACGCGGACGGGCATCGCCGTGCTGCCGGCGAGCGAGCGGATGACCTCGGGCGTGTCGTCGGTCGAGTCGTCGACGAACACGAGCTCGCAGTCGAGGTCGCGGGTCGCGTCGGAGAGCTGTCGTATCAGCTCGGCGATGTTCAGCGATTCGTTGAACGTCGGCACGACGACCGTCAATTCCATTGTGGGGAGTCCTTTGCTACCGTGCTCGCCGCCGGGGCCACCGTGTCCCGGCGTCGGCCGTCACACCCTACGAGACGAAGCTGAGCGCGCGCGGGCACGGCCTCTCAGCCGGCGAGGTACCGGGCGAGCTCGTCGAGCTGGGCGGGCGGCTCGACGCCGGCGGCTCGCACGCGCGCCAGATCCAGCACGCTGTTCGCGGGCCGGGGCGCCACGGGGCCGGCGGCGTTCGCGAAGTAGTCGGCGGTGCTGACGGGGCTGACCCGCTGCGGGTCGTGGCCGGTCAGCTCGAACACGGCGCGGGCGATGTCGTACCAGGTCTGCGGCTCGCCGCCGCCGGTGACGTTGTAGACGCCGTATTCCGCGTGCGCGTCGAGCAGGTGGCGGATGGCCGCGGCGATCGTCGAGGTGAAGGTGAGACGGCCGGTCTGGTCGTCGACGACCTTCGGATCGATGCCGCGCCCGGCGAGCGAGGCCATGGTGCGCACGAAGTTGTCGCCGTCGCCGATCACCCAGCTGGTGCGGACGATGTAGTGGCGCGGCACGGTGGCGGCGATCTGGTCGCCGGCGGCCTTGGTCTGCCCGTAGACGCCCAGCGGGGCGACCGGATCGGACTCCGTGTAGGCGCCCGCCTTCGTGCCGTCGAAGACGTAGTCGCTGGAGACGTGTACGAGGGTGATGCCGTGGGCGGTCGCGATGCGGGCGAGGTTGGTGAGCGCGGCGACGTTGCCCGCCCACGCCTGGGCGCGGCCGGTCGCCGTCTCGGCCCTGTCGACGGCGGTGTAGGCGGCGGCGTTGACGATGGTGCCGTAGTCCCGCCAGCGGCGGGCGCCGTCCAGCCCGGCGCCCGCGATGTCGAGCGTGTCCCGGGTCGTGTACTCGATCCACGGGGCGTCGCCGAGCTCCGCGCGCAGGGCGCGGCCGAGCTGCCCGTTCGCGCCGGTGACGAGGATCCGCTTCGGCGGGATGGGGACGACGCCGGCCAGCCGGGGGTGGTTCTGGTCCTTCTGGCTGATCTCGACCTGATCCAGCGGGATGGGCCACTCGATCGCGGCGGTCTCGTCGGCGAGGTTCAGGAACGAATACGCGGCGTCGGGGGACCAGTGGTCGTTGACCAGGTACGTGTACGCGGTGTCGGGTTCGAGCGTCTGGTAGGAGTTGCCGACCCCGCGCGGCACGTAGATCGCCTTCGACGGGTCGAGCTCGGTCGTGTAGACCGCGCCGAACGACGGGCCTTCGCGCAGGTCGACCCACGCGCCGAAGATGCGCCCGGTCGCCACTGACACGTACTTGTCCCACGGCTCGGCGTGGATGCCGCGGGTCGTGCCGACGGCGTCGTTGAACGAGATGTTGTTCTGCACCGGCCCGAAGTCGGCAAGACCGAGCGGAAGCATCTTCTCGCGCTGCCAGTTCTCCTTGAACCAGCCGCGGGAGTCTCCGTGGACGGGGAGGTCGAGCACGACCAGCCCGGGGATGGGCGTCTCGGTCAGGGCGAGCGTCTTGCCGTATCCGGTCACGGTCACTGCCCCTTCGCGGCGTAGAAGGCCTCGACGCCGTCCTTGCTGGGCGCCCACCAGTCCTCGTTGGCGCGGTACCAGTCGATCGTGGCGGCCAGCCCCGCCTCGAAGTCCCGGTATCGGGGGGTCCAGCCGAGCTCGGTGCGCAGGCGGGTGGAGTCGATCGCGTAGCGCAGGTCGTGGCCGGCCCGGTCGGTGACGTGGTCGTAGGCGGAGGCGGGCTGTCCCATGAGGGTGAGGATGAGCTCGACGACGCTCCTGTTGTCCTTCTCGCCGTCGGCGCCGATGAGGTAGGTCTGCCCGATCCGCCCCTTCTCCAGGATGGTCAGGACGGCGGAGGAGTGGTCGTCGGCGTGGATCCAGTCGCGGACGTTGAGGCCGGCGCCGTAGAGCTTGGGGCGGATGCCGCGGATCACGTTGGTGATCTGGCGGGGGATGAACTTCTCCACGTGCTGGTAGGGGCCGTAGTTGTTGGAGCAGTTGCTGATCGTGGCCGCCACCCCGAAGGAGCGCACCCAGGCGCGCACCAGCAGATCCGACCCGGCCTTGGTGGAGGAGTAGGGGGAGGAGGGGTTGTAGGGGGTGGTCTCGGTGAAGCGCTCGGGGTCGTCCAGCTCCAGGTCGCCGTACACCTCGTCGGTGGAGATGTGGTGCAGCCGGCGGCCGTGCCTGCGGGCGGCCTCGAGCAGCGTGTAGGTGCCGACGATGTTGGTCTCCAGGAACGGGCGGGGGTCGTTCAGGGAGTTGTCGTTGTGGGATTCGGCCGCGTAGTGCACGACCGCGTCCACCTGCCCGAACAGCTCGTCCACCAGCGTCGCGTCGGCGATGTCGCCGTGCACGAACCGGAACCGGTCCGGCGGCAGCCCCTGCAACGAGGCGAGGTTGCCCGCGTAGGTCAGCTTGTCCAGCACGGTCACATGGTCGTCGGTGTGTGCCAGCACGTGGTGGACGAAGTTCGAACCGATGAAACCGGCGCCACCGGTGACCAGGAGTCTGCGCATGGATTCCAGCGTATCGGGCGGGGGCCGAGGGTTTGGCCGGACGCCGCGTCATCGGCGAGACTGGAGACCATGCGCGGCATCATCCTCGCCGGGGGCACGGGCTCCCGGCTGCACCCGATAACCCTCGGCGTCTCCAAGCAGCTGGTCCCGGTCTACGACAAGCCGATGATCTACTACCCGCTGTCGACGCTGATCCTCGCCGGCATCCGCGACATCCTGGTCATCACCACCCCGCACGACGCGGAGCAGTTCCGGCGGCTGCTGGGCGACGGGTCACGGTTCGGCGTCTCCATCGCCTACAAGACCCAGCCCTCGCCGGACGGGCTCGCGCAGGCGTTCGTCCTCGGCGAGGAGCACATCGGCTCCGACTCGGTCGCGCTCGTCCTGGGCGACAACATCTTCTACGGGCAGGGGATGGGCACCCGGCTGCGCCAGTACGGCTCCCTTTCGGGCGGTGTCGTCTTCGGCTACTGGGTCGATGACCCGACCGCCTACGGCGTGGTCGAGTTCGACGCGGACGGTCGTGTCGTCTCCCTCGAGGAGAAGCCGGCGCAGCCCAAGAGCAACTACGCCGTGCCGGGCCTCTACTTCTACGACAACGACGTGGTGGAGATCGCGAAGAACCTCCGGCCGTCGCCGCGCGGCGAGCTGGAGATCACGGACGTCAACCGCACCTACCTCGAGCGGGGACGGCTGCAGGTCGAGCTCCTGCCGCGCGGCACGGCCTGGCTGGACACCGGCACATTCGACTCGCTCGCCGAGGCCACCGAGTTCATCCGCACGGTGCAGAAGCGGCAGGGCCTGTCGATCGGGTCTCCGGAGGAGGTCGCCTGGCGTCTCGGCTTCCTCAGCGACGACGAGCTGCGCGAGCGCGCCGAGCCGTTGGTCAAGAGCGGCTACGGCACCTACCTGCTGAACGTGCTCGCGCAGGGCCGGGCCTGAGGCACCCGCCGGTCCCGGTCGGCACCGGCGGGCCTCAGCCGGTCGAGGGCGAGACCTCGTAGACGACGTAGTCCACCCCGCTCCAGGTGAAGGTGTCGTATTCGCTGAGGCAGCCCGCCTCGAGCGGCTCCGCGGAGATCGCGTACCGGAACGAGGGGATGCGCTCGGCGATCGTGCACGGCGATGCGGAGATCACCACGGTGTCGGCGACCGGCTGGCTGAACGACACGTCGTCGCCGTCGGTCCAGGCGAACGTGATGTGGAGGCCGCCGCGGTTCCACATGTCCTCGAACTCGTCGTCCGGGTCCAGTGCCTCCCAGGCCTCCGCATCCGGACCGATCTGCTGGCGGGCGCTGAGGCTCGGCGTGCCGGTCGCCATCATGAGCGAGTCGACGCTCACCGAGGTGGACGCCCAGACGGTCCCCTCCGCCCGGCTCTGTGCGCCCCAGGTCATGAACTCGGAGGCCGTCTGGCTCGCGCGCAGGTCGCCCAGGCCGAAGATCACCGGGGTGGCGCCGGCCACGAGCGAGAACGCCGCCAGCGCCGCGAGGGACATCGTCCACCAGCGGCCGGGCCATCGCACCAGGAGGAAGACCACGGCGCCGGTCACCCCGGCGCTGAGCCAGATCATCCAGGTGGCCAGGTCGGGCATCTCGGCCTGCTGCAGCGACGATCCGGCATAGGCGGAGATCAGCGCTGCGGCGCCGCCGGCCACCAGCGGGACGGCGATGCGCCGTGGCGGGCGCCACTGCGCCATGAAGAAGCAGAACGCGAGGATCGCGAGGTATCCGACCCCGAGCATCGCGCGGGTGCTGGGGACCCGGTTCACGAGCGGGATCGCGGTGCCGACGCTGCCCCAGTCGACCGTCGCCCAGCTCAGCCAGAACAGCCCGAACGCCAGGAAGGTGACCGTGACCGCGGCGTGCGGGCGCGTGCCGCGCCACCGGGCGGCGACGAGCAGGACGACGGTCACCGGCAGCAGCACGGTGAACGCCGAGGAGATCTCGGACTGGTTGACCGTCAGCGTCGCGCCCCAGTCCGCGATCCAGCCCAGGTCGGTCGCGCCGAACAGCATCCCGAAGCCGACGGCGCTGCCGCTGCTGGCCCGCTCGCCCGGGTAGACGGTGGCCAGGCCCGCGGAGACGGCCCCCCAGTTCTCCGCGAACAGCAGCGCCGTCCACAGCGAGCCGGACACCGCGATCGCGCCCAGTCCGACGAGCTTCTGCCGCCGGGTGCCGACGTCGCGCAGCAGGAACACGGCGGTCGCCGCCACGACCGGGATGGCGAGCACGATCGCCAGCGGCTGATAGTAGGTGGGGGTGCGCGCCAGCAGCACCCCGCCGACCAGGAACGCGGCGGCGGCGCTCGCCCAGCGGCGTCCGATCAGCCGTCGCGTGCCGAAGATCGCCAGCGCGCAGCCGGCCGTGACGAAGCCGAGCGTGTTGACCGGACGCGCCGACCACCACGCGGTCGCGGGCGCGAACAGGATCAGCGCGCTGGCCAGGTACCCCCACCGCAGACGCCCGGTGATCTGGCGGAACAGGAGGGGGAGGCCGATCACGAGCAGCAGCGTGGGCAGCCACCATTTCGCGGCGAAGAGCATCTCCTGCGGCAGCCACTGCCCGAGGGCGAGGGCCGAGCCGTCGAAGAACACGACGGCGGAGACGGGCCCGGAGGGCAGCTGCGCGAAGAAGTCGTTCGACACGCTGAGCGGCGTGACGTCCTCGGCGCCGCCGCGAGCGAGCTGGCCCAGCCAGATCGGCGATTCGGTGCCCCACTCGTCGGAGCGGATCGGCTGCGACGTCCCGATCTGCGCACCGAGCGGATCGGACGGGTCCTCGCGAAGCGCCGAGACGCCGATGTTCGAGTTCGTCACCCCGAGCAGCACCAGGATCAGGTACACGACGAGGGGCACGGCGACCAGGGCCGCCGACTGCACGCCCCTGCCCCGGGGCACGCGCCCCAGGATCGAGTGCGCGGCGCGGATCATCGGCCCGGCTGGGGCGTCGCGGCGTAGAGCAGGTAGTTCAGCCGGCTGATCTCGCGGCGGGATTTGAGGACCCCGTCGAGGATGAGGCCGATCGTCCAGGACAGGAAGGCCACGATGACGATGCCGACGGCCAGCAGCGCCGCCGGCAGCCGCGGCACGAGGCCGGTGGAGACGAAGTCGACGATCACGGGGATGCCGACGATCAGCCCGATCAGCGCGATGACGGCGCCCGCGATCCCGTAGAACATCATCGGGCGCTCGTGCCGGATGAGGCCGACGATCAGGGAGAGGATGCGGAAGCCGTCGTGGTAGGTGCGCAGCTTGCTCTCGCTGCCGGCGGGACGGTCCTTGAACCCGACCGGCACCTCGATCTGGGGCACGCGCAGGCTCATCGCGTGCACGGTCAGCTCGGTCTCGATCTCGAACTCCCGCGACAGCGCGGGGAAGCTCTTCACGAACCGGCGGGACAACACGCGGTAGCCGCTGAGCATGTCGCTGACCGGCGTGCCGAACACGCCGCTGACCAGCCAGTTGAAACCCCTGTTGCCGAGCTCGTGGCCGGGACGGTAGGCGCCCATGCCGGTCTCGCGGCGTGCGCCGAGAACGTGGTCGCACGGTCCGCTCAGCAGCGCATCGATCATCGCGGGCAGGTCGGCGGCGGCGTAGGTGTCGTCGCCGTCGATGAGCACGTACACATCGGCCTCGACGTCGGCGAACGCGCGGCGGACGACATTGCCCTTGCCCTTCGTGCGCTCGTGCCGCACGATCGCCCCCGCCTCGCGGGCGACGAGGGCCGTGTCGTCGGAACTGGCGTTGTCGTACACGTAGACCGTCATCCCGGGCACGGCGCGGCGCAGGTCGGCGACCACCTTGCCCACCGCGAGAGCCTCGTTGTGGCAGGGGACGATCGCGGCGATGCGCAGCGGCGGGGCTTCGGGCACGACTGACAGACTCCTTGATCGCGCGGTCGCGGCATGACGCGGCGCGACCCAAGCTATCATGGCCCGGTTGCGGCGCCGGGGCGCGTCGGGAGGGGAACGATGACCGAGAGCGGGCGATTCCGGGCCTTCCTGCGCAGGGGAGGGGCGTTCCTGGTCGTCGGCGGCGTGGCCTTCGTGGTGGACGCGGCCGTGTTCAACGGCCTCGCCTTCGGCTTCTCCGGCCGGGGGTGGCTCTACGACGCGCCGGTCGTCGCGAAGCTCGTCGCGATCGTCGTGGCCACGGTCGTGACCTACCTCGGCAACCGGTACTGGACCTTCGGCACCCGTCAGCTCGGACGGCGCTTCTCGCGCTACGCGATCTTCGTCCTGCTCAACGTCGCGGCGATGCTCCTCCAGCTCGGGTGCCTCGCGTTCTCGCGGTACGTGCTCGGTCTCGAAGGCCCGCTCGCGGACAACGTCTCCGGCACGCTGATCGGTCAGGCGCTGGCGACCGTCTTCCGGTTCGTCACCTACGACCGGTGGGTGTTCCCCGCAGACCCGCGGACCAGCCGCCGGGTCGCCGTCGAGGCGGGATAGGTTGAGGACCGGGTTCCCGCGTCGGCCGGCGTGGGCGGGGTCGAGTCCATCCGAGGAGTTTTCGCGTCATGACCGCTGACATCGCCGGTTGGCGGGGCCGGGGCGCGGTCGCTCTGGTCGTCAACCTCGTCCTGACCGCCGCGACGGTCGTCGGCGCCTACCTGTACCGGCTGCCGTGCTTCGGCCCGACCTTCGATGCGAACGGGACGACCAGCGGCGATCTCGTCGCCGCCTGGTTCGGGAAGGGCTGCTACACCGACTTCCAGGTCCTGTGGGGCGGTCGGAGCCTGTTCGAGCACCTGTTCCCCTACGTCAACGGCGGCACCGCCGCGGACGGCTCGCTGCTGCCCGGCTCGATCGAATACCCGGTGCTCTCGGGGCTGCTGACCTGGGTGGTGGCCCTGCCGGCGTCCACCGACCTGGCCTTCTACACCGCCTTCGCCCTCGTCCTCGGCGTCTGCGCGCTGGGCGTCACGGCGCTGCTCGTGCGCCTGGCCGGGTGGCGGGCGCTGTGGTGGTCGCTCGCGCCCGGTGTGTTCCTGTACGCCACCTACAACGTCGAGATGTTCGTCGTGCTGCTGGCGACCGCCGGCCTGTGGGCGGCGTGGCGCGCGGCGGGCTCGGCCGATCGATCGACCCGGTGGCTCGTGGCATCGGGCGTGCTGCTCGGACTCGGCGCGGCGGCGAAGCTCTATCCGCTGCTGTTCGTCGTCCCGGTCGCGCTGTGGGCCCTGCTGCCGCGCACCCGGGTGCCGGGCGAGACGCCGTGGTCGGGGTTGCGCTGGCGGGGCTTGGTCGCCGTCGTCGTCCCGGCGGTCGGGGTGCTCCTCGCGCTCAACGTGCCCTTCATGCTCGTCAACGTCGACGGCTGGATGGCCGGCGTCCGCTTCCAGTGGACGCGCGATATCGACGGCTCGACCAACACCATCTGGTACTGGGGGCTGCGGCCCTACTCCGATCGCGAGAGCGTGCAGGCCCTGCTGCGCACCGTGGTCAGCGCCGCGACGCTGATCGGCATCCTCGCCCCCGTCGTCTGGGGCGTCGTCCGATGGTGGCGCCGGGGCGAGTTCGGGTGGCTGCAGGTCTCGGCGGCGATGCTGATGGCCTATCTGCTGCTGAACAAGGTGCACTCGCCGCAGTACATGCTGTGGCTCATCCCGTTCTTCGTGCTGCTGCGCATCCGGTGGCCCTGGATCGTCGCCTACTACGTCGCCGACGTGTTCACCGGCGTGGGCTTCTTCGCCCGGGCCGCAGCCGGGACGGCGTCCATCGAGGCGTCGGTGTGGCCGCAGATCTTCATCCTCGGCGTCTGGGGCCGGGCGATCCTGCTGTTCGTGCTGTTCTTCGTCGCGATGCGTGCCCGGCCGGTCTGGGCCGGCTCACGGCAGGATCCGCTCGCAGGAGATCTCGGCGAACCAGCCCGCCGGCGTGATCGGCACGGTCGCCGTGTCGTCGGGGTCCGCGCACGCGGAGGCGGCGGTCTCGACGCCGTCCTGCCAGTCGGGACCGACGGAGCGCACGGTGGCGCCGCGGACGCTGAACGCCACGGCGAACACCGCCAGGGCGCACACCACGAGCGCCGCGCGTGAGAGCTGGACCCGGCGGCGGACCGGTCCGGCACGCCGCCGCCCGACGGCGAGCGCGACGAGCGCGAACAGGCACATCATGGGGACCATCGCATACCTGAGCTCGGCGACCCCCGAGCTCAGCTCGTCGCTGCTGAGCGAGGCGATGTCGAGGTTCTCGTTGTAGTTGATGCCGTAACCCGCCGTCCACAGCGCCGCCGAGGCGCCCGCGAACAGCAGCACGAGACCGACCCGTCGACGCGACCCCCACGCGTACCAGAGGGCGCACACGAGGAAGGGGACGATCGCGGCGACGGCGACGCCCCAGCCGAACCTGCCGACCAGGGCGGACGCGGCCGGCCCCGACCCGCGCAACGCGGTGAGCGGAACCTGCAGCAGGTACCCGTCCGCGATGGTCCACCACGACGCCGGCGTCCCGCGTTCGCGACTGCCCTGCAGCAGGGCCCACGCCTGGATCAGGCCGCCGGCCAGGACGCCGGCGAGCATCGGCCAGCGACGACGCTCGCGCAGGCGCCACAGCAGCAGCGGGGCGAACAGGGCGGCCTGCACCTCGGAGGTGAGCAGGACCACGGCGACGCCGCCGAGCACGACGGCGCCGGGCCAGGTGCGCGGCCGGTACAGGAACAGGAACGGCGCGAGCCACAGCAGGAACCAGTGCACGTTCGCGAGATTGCCGAGCACCTCGACGTTCAGCCCCGGCACGAGCACGGTGGCTCCCGCCAGGAGCAGCCGGCCGGCCGGGTTGAGGTTCCACCGGCCGCTGATCGCGAAGACCGCCCCGCCCACGGCGCCTGCGACCAGGCAGGCGGCGGCGGTGAACGCGAGCGCCACGGCGCCGACCGGGAACAGCGCCCACACCAGCAGGGCGATCGACTGCGGCAGCAGCTGCGTGTAGCCGTCGTAGGGGGTGAGGACCCCGGCGGTGAGCAGGCTCGGATCGGCGGCCCGGGTCAGGAACACCGCGCCGTCCTCCGCCCAGACGGTGTCGCGGGCCGCGGCGGGCATCCGCAGCCACGCGAGCGTCGCGAGCACGGGGACCAGCGCAACGGGGCCGGCCAGACGCCAACCGGCCCAGGCGGCGCCGCGTGTGGCCGCAGCCGTCACCCCGTTCGTCATGCGTCTCCTCGGCTGAGCGCACGAAGGGTGCGCCCGTCGATTCTGGCATCCGATGCTGGTGGCGGCGTGCAGCGGACCCGGGTCGCCGAACGCTCAGCGAACCGTGACCGCGTGTCACTAGAATCGGGTCTTTGCGTCAGCCTCCGGCTGCGCGATCGAGTTCGTTCTGAGGAGTCCGCGCGCATGCCCGACCAGCCTGGTGCCGACCGCGTCGTCCGCCTCCACGTGGTGTACGCGGTCGCCTCCCCGGGCTCGGGGGTGCCCTCCGACACCGCCCATGCGCTCTCGGCCGTCCGCGCCATCGGCGCCGAGGTGACGATCGTCCACCGCGCGGACGCCGCGGCGAGCGCCCTCGCAGGGTTCGCCGCGCGGCTCGTCCAGGCCCCGGGCGACGACTTCTCGACGGCGTGGTACCTCGCCGCGCTCGCCGGCGTCGAGCTCGCCGAGGACGACGAGCTGGTGCTCACCGGCGACGCGTGCATCGGCCCGGTCGGATCGCTCGACGCGCTGCGTGCCGGCGGCCGGCCGTGGGACGTGTGGTCGCTGGTGGAGAATCTCAACGGGCAGCGGGAGTCGTTCCCCGCGCAGGGGTTCCCCGCGCTCGCGCGGCCCTGGATGTGGTCGTCGTTCCGGGGCGCGGTGGTGCGCTCCGGGGATCTGGCCTGGTATCTCGAACAGGCCACGCGGGGCGACGTCGCCGCAGCCGAATACCGCGTCGTGTCGGCGCTGCGGGCGCGCGGCTGGTCCGGTGGGCATGTCTATCCCGCCGCCGACTTCCCCTCGAACGACCCGGCGCTGCTGAACGTCCCGCTGCTGCTGGCGGCCGGCTGCCCGTTCGTCGACAAGGCGGTGTTCCAGAGCTACCCCCCGTTCCTCGACCGCTTAGCCACGATCGGTCGCGAGGTCGTGCAGGAGATCGGCGATCGCGGCTACCCGCTGCCGGCGCTGTGGGACGGTCTCGCCCGGGCGACGCCGCCGAAGGCGCTGAACACGAACGCCGGGATGCTCGAGGTGCTCGCCGACGACACGGTGGACTACGACCCCGCCCGCCCCTTCCGTCTCGCGGTGATCGCCCGGGTCACCTGGCTCGGCGGGCTGGACGAGCTGCTGGCCCGTATCGCGCGGCTGCCCGGACCCGTCGACCTGTTCGTCACCACCACCGAAGGCACCTCCGCCGCCAAGATCGAGCGCGCTCTGGAGAAGTGGTCCAACGGCCGTGGCGGTCGTTGCGACGTGCGGGTCACGCCCGCCAGCGGCGGCCGCGACATGGCCGACTTCTTCGTCGCCTGCCGGGACGTGCTGCTCTCCGACGCCTACGACCTGGTCGTCAAGCTGCACGCCCGCAAGGCGCGGCGCAAGACCGTCAACCATGCGCGCTACTTCCGGCGCTACCAGCTGGAGAACCTGCTCAGCAGCGAGGCCTACGCCCGCAATCTGCTCGCGCTCTTCCAGCACGAGCCCGGGCTCGGCGTCGTCTTCCCGCCCACGATGCACATCGGGTACGCCATCATGGGGCACGGCTGGGCAGGCCTTCGCGAGCGCGCGGACGAGGTGTGCGCCTCGCTCGGGATCACGGTGCCGCTGGACGAGGTCTCGCCGTTGGCCCCCTACGGCGGCATGTGGGTCGCCCGCCCCGCGGCGCTGCGACTGCTGGCCGAGCAGCCGTGGAGCTTCGGCGACTACTCGCGGCGCAGAGAGAAGAAGTACGGGCACCTCGCCCACCTGCAGGAGCGTCTCGTCGTGCCCGCCGCGGCGCAGCGCGGCTTCCACTCGCGCACCGTGCTGAACGCGGAGCACGCCGCGATCAGCCACACGGCGCTCGAGTTCAAGGCCGACGAGCTGTTCTCCACGACCCGCGGGTACCCGGTCGAGCAGATCCAGCTGCTCCATCGCGCCGGCTTCACCGGGCACGGCGGACCGGTGGCCCTCGCGCGCATGTACGTGCGGGTCAACCACCCGCGCCTGGCGGCCCGTCTGCGTCCGCTCTACCGCCTCGCCTTCCGCACCTTCGGCGTCCTCGCCGTCGTGCGCCGGTATGTCGGGGCTCGGGCCGGCCGTCTGGACAAGGAGTCGATGTGAAGACCGCAGAGCTCATCGCGAACCCCGCACGGCCGGCCGAGACGTTCCCCGAGGGCGGCAAGCGGCTGCTGGTCTACGTCGTCTACGATCCCCGCGGCGACGTCGAGGAGTACATCCCGTACGCGCTGGACAAGCTCCGGCCGCACTGCAGCCACATCCTCGCGGTGGCCAACGGCGGTCTCAGCGACGTGGGCCGGGATCGGCTGCGGCCGGTCGTGGACCAGCTCATCGAGCGCGAGAACCGGGGCTTCGACATCTGGGGCTACAAGACCGGGCTGGACGCGATGGCCGATCGGATGGCCGAGTTCGACGAGGTGCTGCTGGTCAACGACACCTGGTTCGGCCCGGTGCGGCCCTTCGCGCCCGTCTTCGAGCGGATGGAGCGCCGGCCGCTGCACTTCTGGGGCATGACCGACCACATGAGGGTCGAGCCGCACCCCTTCACCCAGACGGGCTACCTGCCGTACCACCTGCAGTCGTACTGGGTGGCGGTGCGCCGTCAGATGGTCGAGACCGAGGAGTGGAAGGCCTATTGGCGCGACCTGCCGGAGATGGACAGCTACTCCGACGCCGTCGTCAAGCACGAGGGGGTGTTCACCGAGCACTTCACGAACCTCGGGTTCTCCGGCGAGGTCGCCTTCCCGACCCTCACCGACAAGGTCGAGAACCACGCCGTGCTGTACGCCGAGCAGCTGCTCGACGCCGGGTGCCCGACCCTGAAGCGCCGCCCCTTCTTCCAGTGGCCGCCCTATCTGGACGCGCTGGCGGTGATCGGCCGGTGGACCCTGGACGCCGTGGAGCGCTACGGCTATCCGCTCGATCTCGTCTACCAGGATCTCGCGCGCAACGTGCAGCCGAAGGTCGTGAACGCCGACGCGGCGATGCTCGAGGTCCTCTCCGACGCGGACGCCGGCTACGACCGGTCGGCGCCGTTGCGCACCCTCGTCGTCGCGCACATCTTCTACGTCGAGATGACCGGCGAGATGCTCGACCGCGCCGACCACCTGCCCGGCGGGTACGACCTGATCGTGACCACCCCGGACGCGCAGCGGGCCGCGGAGATCGAGGCGATCATCGCCTCGCGGCCCGCGCGCGGCAGCACCCGGGTGCGTGTCGTGCCGTCCAACGACGGCCGCGACCAGTCGGCGCTGCTCATCGGCTGCCGGCCCGAGCTGCTCGGCGGCGACTACGACCTCGTGGTGAAGATCCACTCGAAGAAGACGCCGCAGGACGGCTACAACGTCGGCACCCACTTCGCGCGACAGCAGTTCGACAACCTGCTGCGCAGCGACGGCTACGCCGCCAACGTCGTCGCGCTGTTCCAACGCGAGCCGGGTCTCGGCCTGGCCTTCCCCCCGATGATCCATCTCGGCCATCCGACGATCGGGCACGCTTGGTGGGCGAACAAGCCGGCGTTCGTCGCGCTGTGCGCGCAGCTGGGCATCCGGGTGCCGGTCGATGAGACGTCGCCGCTCGCGCCGTACGGCTCGATGTACTTCGCGCGGCCGGAGGCGCTGCGCATCCTCGCCGAGCACGAATGGGCCTACGAGGACTTCGCGGGGCAGTACGACGACGGCGGTCTCGCCCACGTGTTGGAGCGGATGCCCGCCTACGCGGCGGGGGAGCGTGGCTTCCACACCCGCACGATCGCCAACCGCGACTACTTCGCGTCCAGCTACACGGCGCTGGACTACGACCTCGACCAGATGTCGACGACGATGCCCGAGAACACGATGTACCAGATCGAGCTGCTCAAGAGGATGGGGTTCATCGAGCGCGGCTCGCTGCGCGACTTCATCTCCGTGTTCGCCCGCATGTACCGGCCGCATCTGGAGGAGCCCGCCCTGAAGTGGCACGACCGGGCCGCCCGGGTGGCGCGGGGTCTGCGGCGCCGGATCCGCGTCCCGGCGCGCCTGCGCGGCCGGTGACGACCCGATCGCATCGTCGTCGACGACCCGCGCACCTATAGGATTGGTTGGCTATGCCAGAACTGGACCCCGTGGCCGAGGCGCGCTTCTCCCGTCTTGCCGTGACCCCGATGCGCACGGTGGGGGCGGTCGCAGGCGCGTCCCCCCGCGCCCTGCTCACCTCGCTGCGCGACATCTGGGCGCACCGGGAGATGCTCGACCTGCTGGTCAGGCGCGACCTGAAGGCGCGGTACAAGGACTCGGCGCTCGGATTCGTCTGGGCCCTCATCCGTCCGCTGATCCAGCTGGGCATCTACTTCGTGGTGCTGGGGCATTTCCTCGGCGCCGCCCGCGGCATCCCCGACTTCGCGGTGTACGTGTTCACCGGCCTGACGGCGATGGGCCTGTTCCAGGAGATCGCGGTCGGGGGCACCGGCTCCGTTCTGGCGAACGCGGGACTGGTCAAGAAGGTCTACATGCCGCGGGAGCTGTTCCCGCTGGCCAGCACCGGCTCGGCGCTGTTCAACTTCGGCATCCAGATCCTCGTGCTGCTGGCCGCCACGATCGCCGTCGGGAGCTTCCCGGTGCACGCGAACATCGTCTACGTGATCCCCGCGCTGGGGGTGATCCTCGTCTTCGGCCTGGCCTTCGCGCTGTTCTTCTCCGCGGTCAACGTCTACCTCAGAGACACGCAGTATCTGGTGGAGGTCGCGACGCTGCTGCTGTTCTGGATGTCGCCGGTGGTCTATTCCTGGCAGATGGCGCAGGGCATCCTGACCAACCGGATCGTGCTCGAGATCTACACGAACAACCCGCTCACCCTGGCGATCCTGGGATTCCAGCGCGCGTTCTGGGTCTCGGGCGACGCGCTCGCCTACCCCTCGCATCTGGCGATCCGGCTGGCGGTCGCGCTGGTGGTCGGGCTCGCGCTGCTCTTCCTCACCCACCGGTTCTTCCTGCGGCTGCAGGGCAACTTCGCACAGGAGCTGTGATGCCGACCCCCATCGCCCCCGCTCGCCGGCCGGAGGTCGTGCGGCTCACCGATGTGTCCAAGCGGTTCACGGTGCGCAAGGACGCGTCGTTGAAGGAGCGCATCGTGACGCTCGGCCGTGCCGGGCGTCAGCACCGGCAGGACTTCTGGGCGCTCAGCGACGTGAGCCTGGACATCCGCGCGGGCGACACGGTCGGGCTCATCGGCCACAACGGCTCCGGCAAGAGCACGCTCCTGAAGGTCGTCGGCGGCATCATCCAGCCGACCACGGGCGATGTCCAGCAGCGTGGCCGGATCGCGGCCCTGCTCGAGCTGGGGGCCGGGTTCCACCCCGACCTCACCGGCCGCGAGAACGTGTTCCTCAACGCCTCGGTGCTCGGGCTCAGCCACGAGGAGACCGAGGCGAACTTCGACGACATCGTCGAGTTCTCCGGTGTCGGCGACTTCATCGACACCCAGGTGAAGTTCTACTCCTCCGGCATGTACGTGCGACTGGCCTTCGCGATCGCCGTGCACACCGACCCCGACATCCTGCTCGTCGACGAGGTGCTCGCGGTCGGCGACGAGCAGTTCCAGCAGAAGTGCCTCGACAAGATCAAGTCGTTCCAGCGCGAGGGCCGCACGATCGTCCTCGTCAGCCACGCGCTCGACCAGATCGCGTCCCTGTGCGACCGGGTGGTGCTCATGCACAAGGGCCGCATGGCCTTCGACGGGCTCGCCGACCCCGCGATCGAGCGCTTCCGTGAGCTGCTGGAGGAGAACGCCGTCGGTCAGGCGCGCCCCGAGCAGACCAGTCGCGCCGCCGAGATCGACCGCGTCGAGGTGCTCGACGGGTCGGGCCGGCCCAGGGGTGAGATCCGCGCCGGCGACTCGTTCCGCATCCGCGTGCACGTGAACATGCTCCGCCCCCTCGAACGCTGGGCGGTGGGCTTCAGCATCGACACGGCGATGGGCCAGATGGCGCTCGCGTCGAACACGGACGTCCTGGGCGTGACCCTGTCCCCGCTGACCCGGTCGCGGGTCGTGGAGATGACCGTCGACGGCGCCGGCTTCAACCCGGGCAGCTACTACATCAACGCGAACGTCTCGGGCATCAGCGAACCGAGCTCCCACTCGCTCATGCAGGCCGCCGAGGTCAACGTCGTCGGCGTGTCCGACTCGCTGGGATCGGTCGCGGCCACGGTGCGGATCGTCTAGCCCGCGCCGGCTGTGCCCGGCAGGCCGGCGACGCGGATGCCGTGACGGCCGATCGCGCACGCCCGCACCTAGGCTTGAGCGGTGCCGCAAGCCGCGCGAAGGGGTGACGAACGAGCATGGTCGACGCGTTGACGGCGTGGAGCGCCGCCTTCCCCGCGATCGTGGTCGCCGCGCTGGTGCTCCTCGTGCCCGGTCTGGTCGCGACCGCTCCGCTGCAGCTCGGGCTCCTGCCGCGCGTCGCGGTATCCGGCGCCGTGGGGGTCGCCGCCATCGGGACCGCGGGCGTGCTGTTCGCCCTCCTGCGCGTGCCGTTCGCGGTGTGGCAGCCGCTGCTGCTCGGCGTCGCCGCCGCGGGCGTGCTGTGGGCCATGCGTCGGCGTCGGGCGCCGGCACCGCCCGCGTCCGGGCGGGTGCGCGGCTGGTGGATGCTGCCGGCGTGGCTCGCGGCGTCCGTGGCCATCGCCCTCGTGGCGTTCGCGGAGGTGGCGAGCCCCGAACGGATCAGCCAGACCTATGACAACGTCTTCCATCTCTCCGCCATCGCCCACATCCTGGACACCGGCGACGCCTCGTCCCTGACGCTGCGCACGCTCATCGAGACCGGACACGCCTGGGGGTTCTACCCCGCCGGGTGGCACTCGCTGGTGGCGCTGACGGCGCAGCTGACCGGCGTCTCGGTGCCCCTCGCCGTCAACGCGGGATGGATCGCCGTGTGTGCGGTGGTCTGGCTGCCGGGCGTGGCCTGGCTCGCCCAGGTGCTGCTGCCGAACCGGAACCCGCGCGTGGTCGCGCTCGTGGCGTTGCCCTTGGGGACGGCCTTCGGGGCCTACCCCTACGCCGTGCTGGTCTGGGGGACGCTCTACCCGACCTTCCTGGCGACCGCGCTGTTGCCGGTCGCCCTCGCGCTGCCGCTGGCGACGTGGCTGCCGCGTCGCCGGCCGG
>JASGDW010000203.1:0-3014 GCA_047606965.1 Microbacterium sp. | reverse complement strand
GCACCGAGGTCAGCGGCGTGCGCAGCTCATGCGACACCGAGGCGACGAGCCGGTCTCGGGCCCGCAACGCCGTCAGCTCGCTGGTGACATCGCGTGCCATGAGCACGCAGCCCGCGTCCTTGCCGTCCTCGTCGTGCAGCCGGCGCACCGTGATGCTCATGGCCCAGCGACGCTCGCCCGGGGACGTGTACCAGACGATCTGGTTGTCGAACACCTCGCCGCGCAGCGCGCGGAGCAGCGGACGCTCCTGCGCCGGCAACGGCGTCGTGCCGTCCGCGCGGAACGCCTGGGCGGCCGACTGATCGACGCTGCCGAATCCGGGGATGTTGCTCCGGAAGCGACCGAACGCCTCGTTCACGACCGTGACGGTGCCGCCGGGACCGAACCGCACGACGCCGAAGTCGACGGCGTCGAACACCTCGGTCACCAGCTGCTCCTGACGCTGCGCACGGCGCGTCGCGCCCGTCAGCACCGCGGTCTGCTTGTCCAGCAGCATCCGCTGCGCCATGAACCGCCGCGTGCTGAGGAAACTCGACACGGCGATCGCGAGGATGACGACCGGTAGGAGGAACGTCGAAGAGGTCAACGCCGAAGCGGGATCCAACGAGACGATCGTCGAATACGCGACGGTGATCGCCACGAACTGGACGATGAGGCCGACCACTCCGAGGCTCGCCATCCACATCGCGGGGAACGCCCACAGCAGCCCCATCCCACCGGTGGGGTGGGCATGGCCGAGCAGCGCGATGGCGAGGACGTCCGCCAGCGGCACGAGCAGCATCCACCCTCGCGCGATGTCCTGCCACGGCACGATGAGGGTGACCGCGCCGCCGGCGAAGACGACCAGGATCCCGGCCAGGAACAGACCCGCGCCATCGGGGGGCCCGACCGCGATCACCACCGCCGCGACCACCAGGACGATCGCGCACAGCAGGAGCTGGCTCGGCGTCGCCGAGCGGCTTCGGCCGCGCTCGGCGTGGCTGCTCGGGGGATCCGCCAGCTCCGTGCGCAGACCCTGCCACAACGCACGCACGACGGCGGGGCCACGGGGCTCCGCCATCGCGCTCGTGTCGGGATGCATAGCGCCGACGTTAGCGGAGCGGGCCCGCCTGCGCGTCGAGATCCGCACGTCAGACCGGTTCGGGCGGGAACGGGTCGACGGCGAGATCGCGCACCGTCGCGATGACGACGGAGGCCTCCTCGCTCGCGCCGGCTTCCTCGGCGGCGGCAGCCGCCCCAGCCAGGAGCACGTCGGCGTCGTACCCGAGGGTGTGGCTCAACGCGACGCCGATCCCGATGCCCGGCACCACGATGTCGCGCGACTCGATGAAATCGCGCACGATGCCGCGGTACAGCAGGCCCGCCTGCCGCCGGGCGTCGGCGGCGCTGGATGCCAGCGTGGCCACGTGCATCGTTCCGGCGTCGGTCGCCTCGCCCACCAGCGCGATCGGCGAGGCGAAG
This sequence comes from Microbacterium sp., assembly GCA_047606965.1. Taxonomy (GTDB): domain Bacteria; phylum Actinomycetota; class Actinomycetes; order Actinomycetales; family Microbacteriaceae; genus Microbacterium. The sequence goes on along the minus strand of JASGDW010000203.1, from coordinate 1,553 downwards.
CGGCGGACGCCGCTGCGCAGCGCCGCGGCCATCTGATCGGCGGGCTCCCGCCCGAACGCGACCGTGACCGCCGGCACGTCGTCGACGCGGACCGCGATCACCGCGACGAGCTCGAGCCGGTCCGTGGAGCGGCTCAGCAGCGACCGGAGCCTGTCGCGGAACACGGGCGGCGGCAGGATGTCGGGGTCGTCGGCGCCGCCGCCCCGGGCGCCCCCGGCGAGCACGGCGCGCAGGACGAAGACGCTGATCCCGATGAGCACGACGACGACCGCGGCCACCCCAGCGGTGTCCCCCATGCCGAACCACGAGGTGTAGACGTCTCCGTCGCCGCCCACTGCCAGCAGAACGATCGCGCGGATCGCGGAGTATCCGCCCACGACGACACCGCCGAGCGCCATGAGCACGCTGACGGGCTGCGCCCGCAGACTGCGGACCAGGGAGTGGTGGACGATGCCGATGGACAGCCCGGCCACCGACAACAGCAGCCAGAGCTCCCCCGGGGCCGCGACGTCGCGGATCGTCTGCACGGTCGTCGCCGCACCGGTCAACAGTGCGAGCCCGACGATGAGCGGGGCGGGTCCCTCGACGTCCTCCCGGTTGTAGGCGCGCGCACCGAGGACCAGCGTCCCCGCCGATCCCACCAGCGCCGCATGGCTCAGTCCGAGGGCCACGGCGAACGACAACGACGAGTGCCCGGATATGGAGCAGACGTAGGCGAAGACGACCGCCATCGCCAGGAGCACGGCGGCGAGCGCCCACAGCCGGGCGCCGCCGACGTCGCGCGCGAGCATCGAGACGATGACGTAGGCGACCGCGATGACCATGACGACCGCTCCCGCGACGACCGCCGCCGTCGCATCGTCCAGCGCGATCATCGCAACTCCTCGTTCGTCCCGGTGCTCGTGACGTCGGCCGGGGTCAGGCCGTCCAGGCTCTCCGCCGTCGCCGGCAGCCGCACGCTGAAGGTGGTGCCCACACCCAGCCGGCTCGTCGCCGTCACCTCGCCGCCGTGCGCCCGCACCAGGTCGCGGCTGATCGCCAGGCCCAGGCCGGTGCCGTTGCGGTTGCCGTCGTCGGCGCGGAAGAAACGCTCGAAGAGGCGTCCGAGGCTCTCCTCCGACAGGCCGATGCCGGTGTCGGCCACCGTGAGGGTCGTGGTCAGCCCGTCGGTGTGCGTGCGGAGCCAGACCACGCCGCCGTCGCGGTTGTACTTGACGGCGTTGCTGATCAGGTTGTCGACCACCTGTCGCATCCGCAGCGGATCGGCGTAGGCCGGCGCGCTGACCACCGCGTCCACGTCCACCTCGATCGCGCGTTCCGCCGCGACCGGACGCCACGACTCGCCGGCGGCGCGCACGAGATCGGCCAGGTCGATGTCCTGCTGCGAGATGGTGAGGTCCGCGCTCATCTCGGAGCGGCTGGACGCCGTGAGGATGTCGGAGACGATCTCCAGCAGCCGGGAGGCATTGCGCTCGGCCACCTCCAGGTTCTTCCGCGCCTGGGCCGGCACCCGCGGATCGTCGACCGCGAGCTCCAGGTATCCGATGATCGAG
>JASGDW010000202.1:0-13959 GCA_047606965.1 Microbacterium sp. | reverse complement strand
TCGGGCGGCGTCATCCGGTCCCGTAGGCCGGGTCGCCGCCGCCCGCGGCGGCGATCGGGTCTGGGCGTCGGAGCCGGTTGGGCGCGCCCGTTCAACCCGCGAGCGACGGCCCGGCGGATGCTCACCATCTGAGTCGCGATGCGGTTCAGATGGTGAGTCGACGCTCACCCCCCGATCGACGCTCACCATCTGAGTCGCCGCACGGTTCAGAAGGTGAGCGTCTGGGAACGCGTGTCGAGACGCCGGGGGACACCCCTCAAGACACCGGCATCGAGGCCTCGGTGTTCGATGGCCTTGTCGACATGCCGACACGTTCCGGCGTGAGACGCGACGTAGGCTGGGGGCGTGTCGACCCTCTCCGATCTCGTCTACGCCCAGGGCTTCGCCGACGGAACGGATGTCGAGTGGCTGCACCGGCTCGCGGGCGATGTCCAGCTGCTGGCCGACCTCGCCTTCGCGGACATCGTGATCTGGGTGCCCACGCCCGATGACTCCTTCGTGGCGGTGGCGCATGCCCGGCCCGGCGGAGCGGCCACGCTGTTCTACCGCGACATCGTCGGGGACCGCGTACGTCCGCAGTGGCGTGCGCAGGTGCGCGACGCCTTCCAGAGCGCGCGGATCATCGACTCCGCCTCCCCGGACTGGTTCGAGGAGACGCCGACCCGGGTGCGCGCCGTGCCGATCGTACGCACGCCCGCCCGCGGCGACGTCCCCGCGGCGGTCATCGGCGTCCTGACCCGGCACACGAACCTCGGCGAGGCGCGCACCCCGTCCCGGCAGCAGATCACCTTCAACGACTGCGCGGACGACCTTTTCGGCATGGTGGCGTCGGGGGAGTTCCCGGACCCGGCGGCGCCGACCGCGCCCCGCCGAGGCGCTCCCCGCGCCTCGGACGGCCTGATCCGCATCGACGTCGACGGCATCACGACCTTCGCCAGCCCGAACGCGCTGTCGGCCTTCAACCGCATGGGCTTCGACGACGAGCTCGAAGGCGAGCCGCTGGTCGAGGTGATCACGCAGATCCTGCCCGAGAAGCGGCAGTTCGACGAGACGCTGCCGGTGGTCGCGACCGGCCGTGCCCCGTGGTGGGCCGAGGTGGAGGCGCGCGGCGTCATCGTCTCGCTGCGGGCGATCCCGCTGCGGGACCGCGGCACCCGCATCGGAGCCATCGTCATGTGCCGCGACATCTCGGAGCTGCGTCATCGCGACCAGGAGCTGATCACCAAGGATGCGACGATCCGCGAGATCCACCACCGGGTGAAGAACAACCTGCAGACCGTCGCGTCGCTCCTGCGCATCCAGGCTCGCCGCACCCACTCCGACGAGGCGCGTGACGCGCTCGCGCATGCGACCCGGCGGGTGTCGGCGATCGCCGTCGTGCACGACACCCTGTCGGAGGGGCTCACCCAGAGCGTCGACTTCGACGACGTGTTCTCGCGTGTGCTCAAGCTGGTCGCCGAGGTCGCGGCGGCCCCGAACACGCGCGCCATCACGCGCAAGACGGGCACGTTCGGGACGCTGCCCAGCGAATACGCGACCCCGCTCGCGCTCGCGCTGACCGAGCTCGTCACGAACGCCGTCGAGCACGGCCTGGCCGGTCAGGAGGGCGAGGTCGAGATCGCCGCGGAGCGCACCGCCGAGCACCTGGAGGTGCGGGTGCGCGACACCGGGGTGGGGCTGCCCGAAGGCCAGGTCGGCCGGGGGCTCGGCACCCAGATCGTGCGGACGCTCATCCAGGGCGAACTGGGCGGCACGATCGACTGGCACACCTCGATGGGCCGCGGAACCGAGGTCACGATCGACATCCCGCTGCGCTACATCGAGCGGGACGCGGGCTGAGCCGGCCGCGGGTCAGCTGGCGCGCCGGGCGCGGGCGGCGCGGCGCTTCAGGGCGCGGCGCTCGTCTTCGCTGAGACCGCCCCAGACGCCCGAGTCCTGACCGGTCTCCAGCGCGTACTGCAGGCAGATCTCGGTCACCGTGCACCGCGCGCACACCGCCTTGGCCTTCTCGATCTGGTCGACGGCCGGGCCGGTGTTGCCGACCGGGAAGAACAGCTCCGGGTCGACGGTGAGGCAGGCCGACTTGTCGCGCCAGTCCATGGTTGTGCTCCTCAGGGATGCGAAGAATCGAGTGGATTCAGAGCACGACGAACTGTCAGCTACTCTGGTCGGTGTGCGAGCGGGTTGCTCGCCCCACCTCGCTGTGGGAGCACACGATGACCTTAATGCTTCCACAGCGCCCGGATGTTGACAAGGGTTCAGAGCGCGATTCGCCACGGTTCAGCTGAGATTTCCGTTATCGCGCCCGGTGCCGGAGCGGAACGATGAGCGAGACGACCACCGTCGGCGGGGCCGAGCGCGTTGCCGGGGGGCTCGTCGTCGCCGAGGGCGTCGCCCTGGTCCTGCTGGCGCTCTGGCAGGGGGCCTCGCTCGCCGGCGGCGACGTCGACTCGGTTCCGAGCGCGATCGCGCTGCTCGTGCTCACGCTCATCGGCGCGGCCACGGTGGTCGCCTTCGGGGTCGGCATCCTGCGCGACCGCTCCTGGGGACGCTCCGGCGGCATCGTCACCCAGCTGCTCGTGCTCGCCGTCGCCGGCGGTGCCGCGACGGGCGCGTACGCGCATCCCGCGATCGGTGTGCTCATCGGCGTCCCGGCCCTGATCCTGCTGATCCTGCTGGCGATCGCGATCGTCCAGGCCGGCCGTCGTCGCCCCGCCGGCGACTGAGCGTCCTCGCGGGCTCAGGCAGCGAGACCGAGGAGCCGGCGCAGACGGGCGACGTGTCCGGTCGCCTTCACGTTCACGAGGGCCTGCGCGACGCGGCCCTCGGGGTCGACCACGAATGTCGAGCGCAGCACCCCGGTGATCGTCTTGCCGTAGTTCTGCTTCTCGCCCCACGCGCCGTAGGCCTCGTGCACCGCGTGGTCGGGGTCGCTCAGCAGCTCGAAGGCGAGCCCGTCGCGCTCGCGGAACGCGCGCAGCTTCTCCGGCGCGTCGCGGGAGACGCCCAGCACGACGTATCCGGCTGCGGTGAGCGAGCCGAGGCTGTCGCGGAAGTCGCACGCCTGCGTCGTGCAGCCGGGCGTCATCGCGGCGGGGTAGAAGTACACGATCACGTTCCGGCGGCGGAAGTCGTGCAAGGAGACGGGCGAGCCGTCCTGATCGAGCAGGGTGAAATCGGGTGCGGTGTCTCCGGGCTGCAGCGTCATGCCCCCAGCCTAGGCGCGAACCCGTGGCCGTCTCGCCCTGCGCAGAGGGCGTGCTCAGCGGGTCGCGAAGGTCGCGAGCAGCCGCTGCAGCGAGTCCAGCCGCGACGCACCGGTGGGGCCCAGACCTCCGTCGGCGACGGCCTCGACGATCGCGCAGTCCGGCGCGTCGGGCAGATGCGTGCAGCCGCGGGGACAGTCCTCGGCGATCTCGTCCAGATCGGTGAAGGCGCGCAGGATGTTGGCCGGGTCGACATGTCCGAGCCCGAAAGAGCGGACGCCGGGCGTGTCGATCACCCAGCCCGTGCCGCCGGAGCCGCGGTAGCGCAGCGACACGGTCGAGGAGGACGTGTGCCGGCCGCGCCCGGTCACCTCGTTCACATGGCCGGTGGCGCGATCCGCCGTCGGCACCAGGGCGTTGACCAGCGTCGACTTGCCGACGCCGGAGTGGCCGACGAACACGGTCGAGCGGCCGACGAGGGCGGCGCCGATGCGTGTGAGGGGCATCTCGCCACGGCCGCTGGTGAACACGTCGAGGTCGATCCCGTCGAAGTGGGACAGGAACCCGGCGGGATCGGCCAGGTCGGTCTTGGTGACCACGAGCAGGGGGCGGATGCCGGCGTCCAGCGCCGCGATCAGGTACCGGTCGACGAGCCGCTCCCGCGGCTCCGGGTCGGCGGCGGCGACCACCACGAGCATCTGGTCGGCGTTGGCGACGACCACCCGCTCCACCTGATCGGTGTCGTCGGCGCTGCGTCGCAGCAGCGTCGCGCGCGGCTCGATCCCCACGATGCGCGCGAGCGTGCCGTCGTCGCCGCTCGTGTCGCCGACCGTGCGCACCCGGTCTCCGGTGACGATCGGCTGCCGGCGCAGCTCTCGGGCGCGGGCGGCCGTCACCTCGCGCTCCTGCGCCCCGTCCTCGTCGAGCAGCACCGTGTACCGCCCCCGGTCGACGCCCAGGACACGGGCGATCGCGGCGTCCGCGTGCGCGGGCCGGCGCTTGGTGCGCGGCCGGTTCGCCTTCGGGTTGGGGCGCATGCGGATGTCGGACTCGTCGAACGCGTCGTCGTCCTCGTCATCCGGCCCGAGCCAACTCACACGGTCGTCCGCTTCTCGCGCGGGGCACGACGGCTCATGCGGTGTCCTCCTGCGGGGCCAGCATCCGCCGCCACAGCTCGGGGAACTCCGGCATCGTCTTCGCGGTCGTGCCGATGTCGTCGACCACGACGCCCGGCACGGCCAGCCCGACGAGGGCGCCGGTCGTGGCCAGCCGGTGGTCGTGATGGGCGCGCCACACGCCGCCGCGCAGCGGGCGCGGGACGATCCGGATGCCGTCGGGCAGCTCCTCGGCCTCGCCGCCGAGCGCGCGCACGTTGCCCGCCAGCGCCGCGATACGGTCGGTCTCGTGCCCGCGGATGTGGCCGATGCCGGTGAAGGTCGACGGCCCCTCGGCCAGGGTGGCCAGACCCGCGAGGGTCGGTGTCAGCTCGCCGACCGCGGAGAGGTCGAGCTCGGCGCCGGTCAGCCGCCGCCCGCCCGTGACGGTCAGCGCGCCGTGACGGCGGACGCCGTGCGCGCCGAAGGCGGCCAGCAGCTCGGGCAGGAGGGCGCCGGGCTGGGTCGAGTGCGCGGGCCAGCCGGTGACGGTGACGCTGCCCCCCGCCACGAGCGCCGCGGCCAGGAACGGCGCCGCGTTGGACAGATCGGGCTCGATCGTCACGTCCTTGGCGTGCGGCACCGTGGGCGGCACGATCCATTCGCCCGCGGCGGGGGACTCGACGTGCACGCCGCGATGGGCGAGCGAGGCGATGGTCATGTCGATGTGGGGCGTGCTGGGCAGCCGCGCGCCGTGGTGGCGCAGCCGCAGCCCGACGTCGAACCGGGCCGCGGCCAGCAGCAGCCCGGAGACGAACTGGCTCGACGCGCTCGCGTCGATCTCCACCTCGCCGCCGGCGATGCGTCCCCGGCCGCGCACCGTGAACGGCAGCGTCCACGTGCCGCCGTCGTCGATGTCGACCCCGGCGTCGCGCAGCGCCCGGATCATCTCGCCCATCGGACGGTGCACGGCGCTGGGGTGCGCGGTGACGGCGACCTCGCCGGCGGCCAGACCGATCAGCGGGGTCACGAAACGCATCACGGTGCCCGCCTGCCCGCAGTCGACCACGCCGCCGCCGGCGAACCGGGTGGGCGGGGTGACGCGCAGGTCGGGGCCGAAGCCGCCGGTGCCGGCGACCTCCTCGATGTCGACGCCGAGCACGCGCAGCGCCTCGATCATGCGTGCCGAGTCGTCGGAGTGCAGCGGCGCGTGCAGGGTGCCGGCGCCGTCGGCGATGGCCGCCAGGACCAGCTCCCGGTTCGTCAGCGACTTCGAGCCGGGCACGGCGACGGTCGCGGCGAGGGCGCCGGGGGAGGGCGGCGCGGCCCACGTGCGCGGGGAATACGACAGGTCGCTCATCGGTTCCAGCCTACCGAGGGCGTGCACGGCGTGCCCGGAGAGGAGCGGGCGTGCGGGCGACACTGCTGCCTGGCCGCGGCGCCGACATAGACTGGCGCCTGATGGACGAGCAGGCGGAACAGATCCCCGCGGCGCACGCGCGCGCCCAGTTCGAGGAGCAGGCCCTCCCGTTCATGGACCAGCTCTACGCCGCCGCGATGCGGATGACCCGGAACCCGGCCGACGCCGCCGATCTGGTGCAGGAGACCTTCGTGAAGGCGTTCGCCTCCTGGGCCACCTTCACCCAGGGCACCAACCTGAAGGCGTGGCTGTACCGCATCCTCACCAACTCCTACATCAACACCTACCGCAAGAAGCAGCGCGAGCCCTACCAGGGCACGATCGACGAGCTCGAGGACTGGCAGCTGGGCGGCGCCGAGTCGACGACCTCGACCAGCTCCCGTTCGGCCGAGGCCGAGGCGATCGACCGGATGCCGGCGTCCGTCGTGAAGGAGGCGCTGCAGTCGATCCCCGAGGACTTCCGCCTCGCGGTCTACCTCGCGGACGTCGAGGGCTTCGCGTATCAGGAGATCGCGGACATCATGAAAACCCCGATCGGCACGGTCATGAGCCGACTGCACCGTGGCAGGCGGCTGCTTCGTGACCTTCTCGCCGACTACGCACAGGAACGGGGCATCACCCCGTCGGCATCCAGGAGCACGACATGACCGACTGCGGCTGCGAGAAGGCCCGGCGCGACCTCGAGGAGTATCTGCGCAACGAGGTGTGCTCGACCTCGCACACCGACATCACCGCGCACCTCGCCACCTGCGCGGAGTGCCGCGATGAGGCGCTGGTCGCGCGCACCCTGACCGAGGTCGTCGCCCGGGCCTGCCATGAGACCGCGCCCGAGACGCTGCGCGACCAGGTGCTCGGCCGGCTGCGCGCCGCCCAGGCGACCCACCACTGATCCGCCGCACGGCCGCGCCCGGTAGTGTGTCGGCGGCGCCGTGCCGTGAGACAGGAGGTGGCGAGGTGACCGCCCCGGTACTGCGCAGCGCCGCCGAGCACTGGCGCTTCGTCGCCCGCCGCTACCTGACCGCCCATCCGGTCGCGCTCGGCGCGTCGGTGGTCGTGGTCGTCGCGGCCGCGCTGACCGGCTCGCTCTGGGGGCAGGACGTCTCGTATTGGGGGACCGGTCCCCTCTCGGTGTTCGTGGCGGGGCACTGGTGGACGCCGTTCACCGCCGTGCTGGTGCCGGGCTCACCGGTCGACGCGGTGATCTGCGTGGCCCTCGCCCTGACGGTCTACGCCTATGCCGAGGACCTGCTCGGCCACCTCGCGCTGGTGTGGGTCACCGCCGTGACCGGCCTGGGGGGCATCGTCGTCGCGATCGGCCTGCACGCGGCGAGCTGGACGGTCACCGATCTGCGGCCCGTCGAGGCGGAGGAGATCCCGGTGGTGGACCCGGCGATCGCGATCGCGGGCGCCGTCATGGCGGCCTCGGCGGTCGCCTCCGCGCTGTGGCGGCGGCGGATCCGCCTGATCGGCTTCGCCGTGCTCGCGATGTTCGCGCTCTACGTCGGCGACGCCGATTCGTGGTACCGGCTGGCGTCGGCGGTTCTGGGCCTCGCGGGCGGCGCATGGCTCACTCGGCGCAGCGCCCGCCGGCCGTGGCATCGCTCGAGCGTCCGCGAGATCCGCGCGCTCACCGCGGCCCTGGTGGCGGTGACCGGTCTCGGCCCGTTCGCGGCCGTCATCGCCGACGGCGGGCGCGGCCCGCTCTCGCTGGCCGTGGACGCCTTCACCCAGTACGACCAGGACCTCATCGACCGCTGCAACACGCACTACACCTCGATCTGCGAGCACCAGTTCACGCTGCTGGTCACCCGTGGCGCGGGCCCGGCGATCCTCGCCCTCGTGCCCTTGGCGCTGCTGCTGGTCGCGGCGTGGGGGATGCAGCGGGGGCGGCGGGCAGGGATGTTCCTCGCGATCGCGGTGGAGACGCTCGTGGCCGCGCTCGCCGTCTACTCGTTGCTGTCCGGCCAGCTGTACATCGATCCGTGGGTCGACGGCACCGGCTTCGAGTACCTGCTGTGGGCGGTCGCCTCGATCGGAGTGCCGTTGGCGACCGCGGTGCTGCTCGTCGTGCTGCGCCGTCGCTTCCCGGTGCGCGCGCGGGCGTCCGCCGTGCGCGGCTTCTCGATCATCGTGCTCAGCGCGTTCGCGGTCTGCGCGGCGGGCTATGTCGTCGCGGAATGGCTGCTGCGGCAGACCTACAACACCGACCCCTCCTTCGCCGACCTGCTGGTGGAGACGGTGCGCCGCTTCATCCCCTCGGCGTTCCTGCAGGGGGTCAGCGAGCTGCCGTACCCGCGCCACGGCGCCGCGCTGTGGATCTACCAGTGGGTGGGCGTCGCGTTCTGGGCCGTGGTCGTGGTGGCCATGCTGTGGCTCTACCGCCGGATCAGGGTGCCGGCGGCGGCCGACGACGCCCGGTTCCGCGCCTTGCTGCGACGCGGCGGCGGCACCCTCGGCTACCTGGGGCTGTGGCGCGGCAACAGGCACTGGTACAGCGACGACCGGCAGTCGGCCGTCGCGTACCGGCTCGTCGGCGACGTCGCGATCGCGATCGCCGACCCGCTGACCACGACCGCCCACCGGGAGCAGGCGATCCGCGGCTTCGTTGACTTCTGCGTCGGACACGGCTGGCTGCCGGTGTTCTACAGCATCCACGACGAGTTCCTCCCCGTGTTCGACGCGATGGGGTGGGAGCACACCTCGGTCGGCGAGGAGACCGTGATGGTGCTCGCCGACGTGACGCTCACCGGCAAGGCCTGGCAGAAGGTGCGGCAGCCGATGATGCGCGCCGAGCGGGAGGGCGTCAGGGCCGTGTGGACCCGCTGGCAGGACCTCGGCGCGGCCCAGATCGCCCAGATCGAGGAGATCGACGAGCAGTGGGTGACCGACAAGGCGCTGCCGGAGATGGGGTTCACCCTCGGCTCGATCGAGGAGGCCAAGGACCCGGAGGTGGCGCTGCTGCTCGCCGTGGACGCCGTGGGCCGCATCCAGGTCGTGACCAGCTGGATGCCCTCCTGGCGTGACGGCATCCAGGTGGGCTGGACCCTCGACTTCATGCGACGTCGGGCCGACGGGCCCAACGGCCTCATGGAGTTCGTCATCGCCAAGGCCGCCCTCAGCGGCAAGATGATCGGTCTCGAGGTGCTGAGCCTGTCGGGCGCGCCGCTGGCGCTCAAGCCGGGAGAGGAGCCCTCCGCGGAGCCGACCGTGCTCACCTCCCTGCTGGCCTGGATGGCGCAGGCGCTGGAGCCGGCGTACGGCTTCGCGTCGCTGTTCCGGTTCAAGAGCAAGTTCCGTCCGGAGTACCGCACGATCCACCTCGCCTACGCGGACCCGGTGACGCTGCCCCGCATCGGCGTCGCCGTCGGCCGTGCCTACCTTCCCGACGCGTCCGCCCGCGATGTGCTGGCGCTGGCCCGCGCGGCACGGGGAGGGGCTCGATGAGGAAATGGCTGCTGACCCTCGAGCTGATAAACAGCGGGATCCTCACCCAGACCGTCGCCCTGGTCGGGCTGCTTGCCCTGACCGTGCTCGCCGTGCGTCCCCGTCATCCGTGGCGGCTGCTGCTCTCGTTCGCGCTCGGCGCGATCGGCGGCTATCTGCTGGCGCGGGCGCTGGAGACGGCGGGCGCGTTCGCGGGGCCGTTGCCGACCAACGCCGCGGAATGGATCGCGGTCGGCGTGGGGGCGGCCGCGGCGGGCGTCGTCGCCTCGCTCACCCGGCCGTGGTGGCGGCGCGTGATCGCGGGGCTCCTGGTGGTGGCCGCGCTGGCGATGGCGGGCCTGGGGGTGAACACCTCCTACGGGCTCACGCACACCCTCGCCGCGATCCTCGGCATCCAGGCCCTCGACGAGGAGCCGTTGCCGGAGCTGACCGGCGCGGGTGACGGCGACCCGTCGACGCTGTACGAGACGTGGACGCCGCCCGCCGACATGCCGGCGAAGGGACGTGTGAGCGCGCTCTCGGGCGACGAGCAGATCCCCTCCACCGGGTTCGCGGCCCGGGACGCCGCGATCTACCTGCCGCCGGCCGCCCTCGTGGACGACCCGCCGTCGCTGCCGGTGATCGTGTTCATGATGGGCCAGCCCGGCACGCCGGATCCCACCAGCATCGCGGCCGCGCTGGACGCGTTCGCCGCGGAGCACGACGGGCTCGCCCCGATCGCGATCGTCGCCGACCAGCTCGGGTCGATCAACGCCGATCCCGCCTGCGCGGACTCGGCCACCTACGGAACGGTGTCCACGTACTTCAACAGCGACATCCCGGACTGGATCCGCTCGCACCTGAACGTGGTGTCCGACACCTCGTACTGGGTGATCGGCGGCTACTCGAACGGGGGCGCCTGCGCGTTCACCTGGGGAGCCGAGCACCCCGAGGTGTGGGGCAGTCTGATGGACATCTCCGGCAACGAGTACCCCGGGTCCGAGCACGAGCAGCAGACCATCGACAGCGTCTTCGGCGGGGACGCCGAGGCCTTCGAGGCCGCGAAGCCGGCCTCGTGGCTGGCGGTGAACGCCGGCTCGTTCGACGGCCATGTCGCTGTGTTCACCTACGGCGAGGACGACGACCTCTTCGGCCCCGGCCAGCAGGCGAACGCCGAGCTCGCGCAGGACGCCGGCTTCACCGTCTACTCGGACGCCATCCCGGGCGCCAGCCACACCGGCGTTGTGCTCGACGAGGGCCTCGCGTTCGCGATCGACGCGCTCGCCTCACATCTGGGGCTGGCGGCTCCGAGCGGCTGACCCGCGGGTCAGGACTCGATCGCCTGCCTGATCAGCGCGGCGTGCTCGACCGCGTGCACCTTCGCCGAGCCCGCCGCCGGGGAGGCCGACGCCGCACGGGACACGAGGCGGATCGTGCGGCCGTGCAGGTACTTCACGACCTCGAGGGCGATGAACGGCCACGCGCCCTGGTTCTCCGGCTCCTCCTGCACCCACACCAGCTCCGCGTTCGGGTAGCTGTCGATGACGGCGTTGAGCTCGTCGATCGGCGCCGGGTAGTACTGCTCGAGGCGCACCAGCGCGATCTGCGGGTTCGGGTTCTTGGCCAACTCGGCGCTCAGGTCCCAGTGCACCTTGCCCGAGTGCAGCAGCACGCGCGTGACGGCGCCGCGGTCGAGGTCGCGGTGGTCGTCGATCACCGGCTCGAACCTGCCGTGCGTGAAGTCCTCGACCGGGCTCACGGCGTCGCGCAGACGCAGCATCGCCTTCGGGGTGAAGACCACCAGGGGCTTGCGGGGCCGGGCGTAGGCCTGACGTCGCAGCAGGTGGAAGTGGGATGCCGGCGTCGAGGGGCGCGCCACGATCATGTTCTCCTGCGCGCACATCTGCAGGAACCGCTCGATGCGGGCCGACGAGTGGTCGGGTCCGGCGCCCTCGGAGCCGTGGGGCAGCAGCAGCACCAGGCCGGACTGCTGGCCCCACTTCTGCTCCGCCGAGGACAGGTAGGTGTCGATGAGGGTCTGCGCGCCGTTGGCGAAGTCGCCGAACTGGGCCTCCCACAGCACCAGCGCCTCGGGGCGCTCGACCGAGTAGCCGTACTCGAACGCCATCGCGGCGTACTCGCTGAGCAGCGAGTCGTAGACGAAGAACCGCCCCTGGTTGTCGGACAGGTTGGTCAGCGGCAGCCATTCCTGGCCGTTGGCGCGGTCGTGGAAGACGGCGTGGCGCTGTACGAAGGTGCCGCGACGCGCGTCCTGCCCGGCCAGGCGCACCGGCGTGCCCTCCAGCACGAGCGAGCCGAACGCCAGCAGCTCGCCGAAGGCCCAGTCGATGCCGCCCTCGCGGCTCATCGTGTGACGCTTGTCGAGCAGCTGCTGCAGCTTCGGGTGCACCGTGAAGCCGTCGGGCTTGTTCACGAACGCGTCGCCGATCAGCTGTACCACCTCGGCGCCGACGCCCGTGGTCTCCGGGGCGCCCGTGGCGGGCTCGAGCGCGACCTCCTCGCCGACGACGTCCGTGGCGCCGGTCTCGGCCGCGTGCGTCTGCGCGAACGCCACCTCGAGACGGTCCTGGAAGTCGCGCTTGGTCTGCTCGTACTCCTCCTCGGTGATGTCGCCGCGGCCCACGAGCGCCTCGGTGTACAGCCGCCGCACCGAGCGCTTGGCCTCGACGAGGTCGGTCATCAGCGGCTGCGTCATCGACGGGTCGTCGCCCTCGTTGTGACCGCGCCGGCGGTAGCAGACGAGGTCGATGACGATGTCGCGGTGGAACTCCTGGCGGTAGCGGAACGCGATCTCCGCGGCGTGGACCACGGCCTCCGGGTCGTCGCCGTTGACGTGCAGGACGGGCGCCTGGATGGTCTTGGCGGCATCCGTCGCGTAGATCGAGGTGCGGCCGTCAACGGGGAGGGTCGTGAACCCCAGCTGGTTGTTGACGACGATGTGGATCGTGCCGCCGGTGCGGTAGCCGCGCAGCTGCGACATCTGCAGCGTCTCGACCACGACGCCCTGGCCGGCGAAGGCCGCGTCGCCGTGCACGAGCACGGGCAGCCAGGAGAAGCTGCCGATCGTGCCCCGGTCCTGCTTGGCCCGGGTGATGCCCTCCAGGACCCCGTCGACGACCTCGAGGTGCGAAGGGTTCGCCGCCAGCAGCACCGGCAGCTCGGTGCCCTCGTCGGAGACGAAGGTGCCCTCCGTGCCCAGGTGGTACTTCACATCGCCGGAGCCGTGCTTGTTGCCCGGCAGGGTTGTGCCGTCGAACTCGCGGAACACCTCGCCATAGGTCTTGCCGGCGATGTTGGTCAGCACGTTCAGGCGCCCGCGGTGGGCCATGCCGATCGCGGCGCCGTCCAGCCCGGCGCCCGCCGCGCCCTGCAGGATCTGGTCGAGCAGCGGGATCAGCGACTCGCCGCCTTCGAGGCTGAAGCGCTTCTGGCCCACGTACTTCGTCTGCAGGAACGTCTCGAAGGCCTCGCCCTCGTTGAGCTTGGCGAGGATGCGCAGCTGCTCGTCGTGGCTCGGCTTCTGGTATTTGACCTCGACGTTCGCCTGGAACCATGCACGCTGGATCGGGTCCTGGATGTGCATGTACTCGATGCCGGTCGTGCGGCAGTACGAGTCGCGCAGGACGCCGAGCACGTCGCGCAGCTTCATGAGACGCTTGCCGCCGAATCCGCCGGTGACGAACTCGCGGTCGAGGTCCCAGAAGGTCAGGCCGTGGTTCTCGATCTCCAGGTCGGGGTGGGTGCGCTGCCGGTACTCGAGCGGATCGATGTCGGCCATGAGGTGGCCGCGCACGCGGAAGGAGTTGATGAGCTCCTGCACCCGGGCCGTCTTGTCGACGCGCTCCGAGATGTCGACGTTGATGTCGCTGGCCCAGCGGATGGGCGCGGTGGGGATGCGCAGGGCCGCGAAGATCTGATCGTAGAAGTCGCGCTGGCCGGTCAGCAGCTCGTGCACCTTCTTGAGGAACTCGCCCGAGCCGGCGCCCTGGATGACGCGGTGGTCGTAGGTGCTGGTCAGGGTGATGGTCTTGCCGATGCCGAGCTCGGCCAGGGTCTTCTCGCTGGCCCCCTGGAACTCGGCCGGGTACTCCAGGGCGCCGGCGCCGATGATCGCGCCCTGGCCCTTCATCAGACGCGGCACCGAGTGCACGGTGCCGATGCCGCCCGGGTTGGTCAGCGAGATCGTCGTCCCCTGGAAGTCGGCGGCGGTCAGCTTGTTCGCCCGCGCGCGCTTGACGAGGTCCTCGTAGGAGGCCAGGTAGTCGTTGAAGGAGAGCGACTCGGCGCGCTTGATGCTCGGGACCATGAGGGCGCGGGTGCCGTCGGGCTTGGGCAGGTCGATCGCGATGCCGAGGTTGATGTGTGCGGGGGCGACCACGGAGGGCTTGCCGTCGACCTCCGCGTAGAACACGTTCTGGCTGGGGAACTCCTTCAGCGCCTGGATGAGCGCCCATCCGATGAGGTGGGTGAAGCTGACCTTGCCGCCGCGGGTGCGGGACATGTAGTTGTTGATGACCACGCGGTTGTCGATCATCAGCTTCGCCGGCACGGTGCGCACGCTGGTCGCGGTCGGGACGGTCAGCGACTCGTCCATGTTCGCGGCGAGGGTCTTGGTCATGCCGCGCAGCACGGTGACGGTGTCCTCCTGCACGGCGGCCGCCGGATCGGACGGCAGCGCGCTCGGCGCCTGCGCGGGGATCGGCTGGGGAGTCGCCGGCTTGGTGGTGGTGCGCGCCACGGGGGCGCTGCCGATGATCGGCATGGGCGCCGTCACCGGCCGCGGCTCGGCCGCGGC
>JASGDW010000201.1:0-6843 GCA_047606965.1 Microbacterium sp. | reverse complement strand
TCCGCCGCGGAGCGCACGCCGCGGCGTCCCGCCGCCGCCCCGCGACCTCGGGCGGTGTGCCCGAACTGCTTCGTCGAGGTTCCCGCCACCGGCGTCTGCGGCTCCTGCGGCGAGCACGTCGGCTGAGCGGCATCCCTCCCCGGCCGTCGGCGCGCGCGTTCAGTAGCTGGCGCGCTCGGGCCCGCCGGCGTCGGCGCCCCAGCGGGCCGCGAGGGCCTCCGAGGCGCGTGCGAGGATCGCGACGTCGGCGCCGACGAGCAGGAACGACGCCCCCGCGTCGACGTAGGCCTGCGCGGCCGCGGGGTCGAAGGCGTTCACGCCCACCGGCGTGCCGGCGGCGCGCACGGCGTCGAAGGCGCGGTGCACCGCGGCGACCACGTCGGGGTGGGTCTGCGCGCCGAGCAGGCCCATGGACGCCGCGAGGTCGCTCGGGCCGACGAACACGCCGTCCACCCCGTCGACCGCGGCGATCTCGCCCGCCGCTTCGACCCCCGCGAGGGTCTCGACCTGCACGAACAGCGACACGTGGGCATCCGCGTCCGCGAGATAGCCGTCGACACGGTTCCACCGGGCGGAGCGGGCGAGCGCCGAGCCGACGCCGCGCCGGCCGCGCGGGGGGTAGCGCACGGCCTCCACGACCCGCCGGGCCTCGTCGGCGGAGGACACCATGGGCACGAGCAGGTTCTGGGCGCCGAGGTCCAGCACCTGCTTGATCGTCACCGTGTCGGCGGCCGGCACGCGCACCACGGGGGTGATCGGGTAGGCGGCGACCGCCTGCAGCTGCACGAGCACCGACTCGAGCGAGTTGGGGGAGTGCTCCATGTCGATGAGGGTCCAGTCCATGCCCGACCCGGCGCAGATCTCGGCGACCAGCGGGGAGCCGGAGCACACCCAGATGCCGGCGAGCGGGCGGGACGCGTCGGCCAGCCGGTCGCGGAAGGTCGGGCTCAGACGAAGCGGCATGCGACGACTCCCATCGGTCCGTAGTCCGCCCGCACCTCGTCGCCGCGCCCCACCCACACCGGGCGGGTGAAGGAGCCGGCGAGGATGATCTCCCCGGCCTCCAGCCGGGCGCCGTGGCGGTGGAGCTTGTTGGCGAGCCAGGCGACCCCGGTGGCGGGGTTGCCGAGCACGCCCGCGGCGACCCCGGTCTCCTCGATCTCGCCGTTGCGCGAGAGGACGCCGGGAACCCACGGCAGGTCGACCTCGTCGACGCGCCTGTGCGTGTCGCCGAGCACCATCGCGCCGTAGGCGGCGTTGTCGCTGATGGTGTCGACGATCGTGCGTCCCTCCAGCTCGATGTGCGAGTTGAGCACCTCCAGCGCCGGCACCACGTGGTCCGTCGCCGCCAGCGCGTCCGCGAGGGTCGCATCCGGGCCGGAGAGCGGCTCGCCCAGCACGAACGCCAGCTCGACCTCGATGCGCACGTTCGAGAAGTGGTCGACGGGGATCTCGGCCCCGGACGCGTACACGGTGTCGTCGAACATGACGCCGTAGTCGGGCTCCGTGATGCCGGTGGCCTGCTGCATGGCTTTCGAGGTCAGGCCGATCTTGCGGCCGACGAGGCGCCGCCCGGCGGCGATCTGCGTGTCGCGCCACAGCCCCTGGATCGCGTAGGAGTCCTCGATCGTGGCCCGCGGGTAGCGCGCCGTGATGCGCGGGATCACGGCGTGTGCGCGGTCGGCCTCGGCGAGCTCCGCGGCGATCCGGGCGACCGCCTGCCCATCCAGCATCCCGTCCTCCCGGGGGCCGGTCACAGCTGGTGGCCGAGCTTGTACTCGCCCAGCTTCCAGCCGGGCATGTCCTCGCCGCCGCGCGTGTAGCTGAAGCCGTCGGCGCCGATCGTGGCCTCCAGCTCGCTGGAGTCCGTGCGGGCGAGGACCGGCTGCGGGTCGCCGTCGAGGTCGAGCACGAGCGAGGCGTCGGTGTACCAGCTGGGCACGACCGGGTTGCCCCAGAAGTCGCGGCGCTGGTTGTCGTGCACGTCCCAGGTGACGACCGGGTTGTCCGGGTCGCCGGTGTAGTAGTCCTGCGTGTAGATCTCGACACGGTGGCCGTCCGGGTCGCGCAGGTACAGGTAGAACGCGTTCGAGACGCCGTGCCGGCCGGGGCCGCGCTCGATGCGGTCGGAGATGCGCAGGGCCCCCATCTTGTCGCAGATCGCGAGGATGTTGTGCTTCTCATGGGTGGAGAACGCGACGTGGTGCATGCGCGGGCCGTCGCCGCCGGTCATGGCGGTGTCGTGCACGGTGGGCTTGCGCCGCATCCACGCCGCGTACACCGTGCCCTCCTCGTCCTGGATGTCCTCGGTCACGCGGAACCCGAGGTCCTGCATGAACTTGGTGGCGCGGGGAACGTCGGGGGTGACCTGGTTGAAGTGGTCCAGGCGCACCAGCGCGCCCGGCGTGTACAGGTCGTAGCGCCAGGCGAGGCGCTCGACGTGCTCCACCTCGTGGAAGAACTCGTACGGGAAGCCCAGCGGGTCGACCACGCGCACCGAGTCGCCGACGCCCGCGGTGAACCCGTCCGGGTTGCGGCGCACGTCGCAGCCGAGCTCGGAGTAGAAGGCCACGGCCCGGTCGAGGTCCTCCGGGGTGCGCACGCGGTAGCTGAAGGCGGCCACCGCGGCGACCGGACCCTGGCGCAGCACCAGGTTGTGGTGGATGAACTCCTCGAGCGAGCGCAGGTAGACCGTGCCCTCGTCCTCCTCGGTCACGGTCAGGCCGAGCACATCGACGTAGAACGCGCGCGAGGCCGCCAGGTCGGTGACCACGAGCTCCATGTAGGCGCAGCGGAGGATGTCGGGCGCCGGCGAGGATGGCGTCGGAACCGGGTCGTCGGTGCGGATGGGGGCTTCCTGCGAGACGAAGAAGCCGGAGGAGGTGAGGGTCATCTCGTCGCGGTGGGTCATGTCAGCGTCCTTGCTCTTTCGATGTCTTGCCGAAGGTCGGGTTGTGCACCGCGCCGAGGGTGATGTGCACCGCCTGCTGCTCGGTGTAAAAGTCGATCGAGCGGTAGCCGCCTTCGTGCCCGAGGCCGGAGGCCTTCACCCCGCCGAAGGGGGTGCGCAGGTCCCGCACGTTGTTCGAGTTGAGCCACACCATGCCGGCGTCGATCGCCTGCGCGAAGTTGTGCGCGCGCCTGAGGTCGTTGGTCCACACGTAGGCGGCCAGGCCGTACCTCGTGTCGTTCGCGAGGGCGAGGGCCTCCTCGTCGGTGTCGAACGGCGTGATCGCCACGACCGGGCCGAAGATCTCCTCCTGGAAGATGCGGGCGGCGGGGGAGACGTCGGCGAACACCGTGGGGGCGACGAAGTTGCCGAAGGCGAAGCCCTCCGGACGGCCGCCGCCGGCGACCAGACGCCCCTCGCCCTTGCCGATCTCGACGTAGCCCATGACCTTCTCGAAGTGCTCCGGGTGCACGAGCGCGCCGACCTCCGTCGCCGGGTCGTGCGGGTATCCCACCACGACGCGCTTCGCCTGCGCCGCGTAGCGCTCGACGAACTCGTCGTACACCTCGCGCTGCACCAGGATGCGGCTGCCCGCCGTGCAGCGCTCGCCGTTGAGGGAGAACACGCCGAAGATGGTGGCGTCGATCGCGGCGTCCAGGTCGGCGTCGGCGAAAACGACCGCCGGGCTCTTGCCGCCCAGCTCCATCGACAGCCCCTTCAGATAGGGGGCGGCGTTTCCGAAGATGATCTGCCCGGTGCGGCTCTCGCCGGTGAACGAGATCAGCGGCACGTCCGGGTGCTTCACGAGCGCGTCGCCGGCGTCCTCGCCCAGGCCGTTGACGAGGTTGAACACGCCCTGCGGCAGCCCCGCCTCCTCGAAGATCCCGGCCCACAGCGACGCCGACAGCGGCGTGAACTCGGCGGGCTTGAGCACGACCGTGTTGCCCGTGGCAAGGGCCGGTCCCAGCTTCCAGGACTCGAGCATGAACGGCGTGTTCCACGGTGTGATCAGGCCCGCGACGCCGATCGGCTTGCGGTTGACGTAGTTGATCTGGCGGCCGGGCACCTTGAAGGTGTCGTCGGCCTGGGCGACGATCAGGTCGGCGAAGAACCGGAAGTTCTCTGCCGCGCGACGCGCCTGGCCCAGCGCCTGCGTGATCGGCAGGCCGGAGTCGAACGACTCCAGCTCGGCGAGCCGGGCGTCGCGCGACTCCACGATGTCGGCGATGCGGTGCAGGACACGGCTGCGCTCGCGCGGCAGCATCCGCGGCCACGGCCCCTCGTCGAACGCGCGCTTCGCGGCGGCGACCGCCTCGTCGATGTCGGCCTTCTTGCCGGCCGCGGCCTGCACGTACACCTCGTTGGAGACCGGCTCGAGCACGTCGAAGGTGTCGCCGTCGGCGGAGTCGACGAACGCGCCGTCGATGTAATGGCGGATGCGGTCGGGCAGGTCGGCGGGGACGTGCCGCCGATCCAGGGCGGGCGCGGTGTCGGTCATGATGCCTCCGATCGGGGCGGGGTGGACGTGGCGGAGCCGGGGTGACGGGCGGCGAGGAAGGCGTCCATCGTGCGCCACCGGTGGTTGCGGGCGGCGAGCTCGATCTCGATCGGCTCGGCGCCCGAGCGGATGAGGTCGAGGATCTCGACGTGCTCGGCCACCGAGTGACGGGCGCGGCCCGGCACGAACGCGAACGCGGTGTCGCGCAGGTTGGCCAGCCGCCCCCAGCCTCGGTGCACGAGGTCGAGCAGGTGCGGGTTCGGGCATGGCTCGTACAGCACCGCGTGGAACCGCTGGTTCAGCCGGGTGAACTCGTGCGGGTCGAAGTCGTCGAGCACCGCGGTCAGACGGTCGTTGACCTCGGCCGCCCGGCCGAGGTCGTCCGCCGTCAGCAGCGGCGCCGACAGGGAGGTCGCGGCGCCCTCGACGAGCCCGAGCGTCTGCATGACGTGCACGTACTCGCGCTCGTCGAGATAGGCGACGCGGGCGCCGACGTTGCGCTCGAAGCTGACCAGCCCCTCCGCCTCCAGCAGCCGGATCGCCTCGCGCACCGGGACGACGCTCATGTCGAGCTCGTCGGCGATCGTGGCCAGCACCAGCCGATGGCCGGCGTGGTACTCCTGCCCCGTGATCCGCTCTCGCAGCCAGGCGTAGGCGCGCTGGGACTTGCTGGCCGTCGTCGCGGTCGGGCTCATCGTCCGCGCTCGTTCTCGTAGCGCGCGCGCCACTGGGCGTTCGGCGGGAACAGCCCGTCCACGGGGTGGCCCTCGGCGACCCGGTCGGCGACCCAGGCGTCCTCCTCCTCCTGTGCCAGCGCCGCGTCCGCGACCTCCTCGGCCAGCTCGGGCGGAAGCACGATGACGCCGTCGGCGTCGCCCACCAGGATGTCGCCGGGCTGCACGGTGGTGCCGCCGCATCCGATCGTCACGTCCTGCTCCCACGGCACGTGCCTGCGACCGAGGACGGCGGGATGGGCGCCGGCGGTGTACACCGGGATGCCGACGGCGGCGACCGCGTCGTAGTCTCGTACGCCGCCGTCGGTGACGATGCCGGCGGCGCCGCGGGCGTGCGCGCGGATGGCGAGGATGTCGCCGAGCGTGCCCGACCCGGCCTCGCCGCGCGCCTCGATCACGAGCACCTCGCCGGCCTCGACGGCGTCGAAGGCCCGCTTCTGCGCGTTGTAGCCGCCGCCGTGGGAGGCGAACAGGTCCTCGCGGCCGGGGACGAACCGCAGCGTCTTGGCGGTGCCGACGAGCTTCGCCTCCGGGTGCAGCGGGCGCACGCCGTCGATCGTGACGTTGTTCAGCCCGCGCTTGCGCAACTGCGCCGACAGGCCCGCGACGGGGATCCGCTCCAGCTTCGCCCGCAGCGCGGGGGTGAGCACAGGGCCGGGCGCGGCGGGAAGGCCCGCCGCCTCGCGCGAGCCCCAGGCCTCGGCGCGCTGGAGGTCGTCGACGGTCGGCAGCGAGCCCAGGGCGGCGTCGAAGCCGTGGGCGCCGGCGGTGACCGTGGTGGTCAGCCGGCCCGAGGTCGGGGCGCCGGGCGCGGTGGGCGCGTCGACCTCGACCTCGACCACGTCGCCCGGCACGACGACGGAGGAGCCGGCCGGCGTGCCGGTGAGGATCACGTCGCCGCTCTCCAGCGTGAAGTGCTGGGACAGGTCGGCGACGATCTGCGGGAACGGGAACAGCAGGCCGGCGGTCGTGTCGTCCTGGGCCGGCTCGCCGTTGACCCACACGCGCACGCGCAGGCCGTCCGGTCGCACGGCGCGGGCGTCGATCAGGCCGGGGCCGATCGGGGTGTAGCCGTCGCCGCCCTTGGAGCGGACGTTGGAGCCGCGGTCGTTCTGGCGCAGATCGTACAGGCCGAAGTCGTTGGAGGCGGTCACCCACGCGACGTGGTCCCAGGCGGTGTCCACGCCGACCCGCCGGGCGGGCGCGCCGATCACGAGCGCGACCTCGCCCTCGAAGGCGAGCAGCTCGGTGCCGGCGGGGCGCTCGATCGTCGCCCCTGAGGGGGAGAGGGAGCTCGACGGCTTGAAGAAGTAGGAGGGGTCCGCGGGGCGCCGTCCACGCTGATCGGCGCGCGACGGATAGCTGAGGTGGACGGCGACGACCTTGCCCGGACGCTGCGGCAGGCAGGCGAACCGCGGGTCGTCCGTGTCCGTGGTGTTCGTGCTCATGAGCTCCCTCGCTCTTGCGGGTCGATCAGGATCGTATATGATCTGGCGGTGCCACGGCAAGCCCCGATCACGAGGCGGAGCAGGCCAGGAGCCCGATCCGCGGGCTCTCCCGCAGCTGACCGGGCGCCCGGTCAGCCGTCGAGGGCGGCGCGGACGCCGGAGGCCGCCCGCTCCAGGCGCGCGGCGATCGAGGCCGCGTCGCCTGAGCCGCCC
>JASGDW010000200.1:0-8001 GCA_047606965.1 Microbacterium sp. | reverse complement strand
CGCGTCGGCCGGCTGGGCCGCGGCGGGCTCGGGCGGAGCGTCGGCGGCCGGGGCGGGCGCCGCGTCCACGGGGACGGGATGCTCGGTGGACGCCGGCGTCCGCTCGGGCTTCGTCGGGTCGGATGACGTGGGATCGGACACGGGGGACTCCTTTCGGGAACCGACGCCCCTGCCGGCTCCCTTCCCCGCGGGGCGCCCCCTCCGGCTCGGTGCCGGCGGATGGTGCAGCGCCTTCGACGACGGTTCCCTGAAGCCGACCTGGGTTCCGGCTAAGCGGAGTCTATGACCCGCACGCGGCGATGCGCCAGAGCTCGCTCTCGCGGTCCCTGGACGTCCCGGAGTCCGGGGGAGATCGTCCGGCATCGCCCCGAACGATACTCGACGATATATCGTTGAGTATCGTTCGACAGGCTTCGAGGAGGACATCATGAGCGGTGCGTTCGAGGACGGATTCGGAAACGCGTTCCGGGGGCTCGGCCACAGCGCCGGGCGCGCCGGAGCGGGCATGTGGGAGGCGATGGAGCATCTGCGCTCCGCCTTCGAGCAGCGCGTCGGCTCGCGGATGGGCCGCGGCGACGTGCGCAGCGCGGTGCTCGCGCTGCTGGCCGAGCAGCCGATGCACGGCTATCAGATCATCCACGAGATCGCCGAGCGCAGCGGCGGCGCGTGGAAGCCGAGCGCCGGCTCGGTGTACCCGACGCTGCAGCTGCTGGCCGACGAGGGGCTCATCGAGGCGGCCGAGGCGAGCGGGCGCAAGACCTACTCGCTGACCGACGCCGGCCGGGCCGCGGCGGCGGCGGACGCCGACGACTCGGCGCCGTGGGAGGCGAACGGGTGGGGTGGCAGCGGGCGGGCGAGCGCGCTGCCGAAGGCCGGCGTCGAGCTGGCACAGGCGGCCGCCCACATCGCCCGCTCCGGCAGCGCGGAGCAGGTGCAGGAGGCCGTCGCGGTGCTCGACGAGGCACGTCGGGGCCTGTACGCGATCCTGGCCCGGGACTGACCCGCGTGACCGCGGCGACGTCCGCCGTGGGGCCGGCAACACCCGCCGCGGACACCCGGGCCCGCACGCGCCGCATCCTGCGGTTCGCGACACGGGCGCTGCTCTCGACGTGGTGGTTCGATCTCGTGCTGCCGCCCGAGATCACGGCGGAGCTCGCCGGGCTGCAGGACGAGGTGCCGGCGGCGTCCTCCGACCGGGTGCGGCAGCTCGCCGAGGCCGAGCTCGGGATGCCGCTGGCCCGCGCCTACGTGTGGTTCGACGAGTCGCCGGTCGCGGCGGCCTCCCTCGGCCAGGCGCATCGGGCCCGGCTGGCCGTCTCGCTCGCGCGCACGTGCCGGGAGGAGATCGACTACCTGCACGAGGCGGCGAACGCCGAGCGCTTCGCGGCGCAGTTCGCGGGGGACCCGCGGGTGGCGACGTCGGCGGTGGAGTGGGAGCGCACGACGCGGCGGGTGCTCACCCTGTCGGACGTGACGGCGATCGAGGCGAACGACGTCGAAGCTCTGCGGCGGGCGGGCATCGACCCCGCCGAGGTCGCGTCGGCGTTCGCGCGGATCATGTTCGAGCAGCTGTTCACGCACGGCTTCTTCCATGCCGACCCGCATCCCGGCAACGTGTTCGTCATGCCCGGAGCCGATCGATGGCGCATCACCTTCGTGGACTTCGGGATGATGGGCGAGGTGCAGGGGCGGTTGCGCGCCGGCCTGGTCGCCGGCATCGGTGAGATCGGCGTGCTGCTGCCCTCGGCGGACACCGCGGAGCTCGAGCGGGCCATGACGAGGCTGTTCGCACGCTTCGGCGGCATGGGCTTCGCGCAGCTGCGGGAGGTGGACCCGCGCGAGTTCCGGGACTTCGCCGAGGAGTTCGGGGACGTGATCCGGGAGCTGCCGTTCCAGCTGCCGGAGGACTTCCTGCTCATCGTGCGGGCGATCTCCCTCACCTCCGGGCTGTGCAGCGCGCTGGATCCGCGGTTCAACGTGTGGAGCGCGGTGGAGCCGTTCGCCGCCGAGCTGCTGCGCGACCAAGGGCGGCACGCGGTGCGCGACGTCGTGTCGCAGGCCGCGGCGGCGGCCGGTGTCGCCTGGCGGCTGCCGCAGCGGATAGACGCGGTGATCACGCGGATCGAGGACGGCCGGATGACGGTGGACCTGTCCGCGATGGAGCGCCGCCTCGCCCACCTGGAGCGCTTCGCGGCCCGCATCCTCGGGGCGGTGCTGTTCGCCGCGCTGCTGGTGGCCGGCGTCCTGCTGTTGCCCGTGAGCGCCGCGTTCGGCGGGGTGCTGGTGGCCGTGTCGTCGCTGCCGCTGCTGTACGCGCTGCTCCCGCGCGGTCGTTGAGGCTGGGGCGGGCGGTCCCGTCTCCCGGCCGGATGCATGTCGCCTAGCATGGAGGGATGTCTGACACTCAGGATGCAGGTGGACGCGGCGGTCTCGGCGAGGGACGCGGCGCCGGACGTCCGCCCCGCGGCATCCAGCGGGTCTTCGAGGTGGTGCGCTCGGAGCGCATCGCGCCCCAGCTGGTGCGGCTGCACCTGACCGGCGACGACTTCGACGCCTTCGTCCGGGACGCCGGGCGCGAGAAGCTCGCGCTGACCGACAAGTACGTCAAGTTCCTGTTCGCGCGGCCCGAGCTGGGCCTCGAGCCCCCCTACGATCTCGAGGCGCTGCGCACACGGCTCGCCCCGGGCGACCTGCCGGTGCGTCGCACCTACACGATCCGCTCGATCGACGTCGACGCGAAGACCCTCGCCGTCGACTTCGTCGTGCACGGCGACGAGGGTCTCGCCGGGCCGTGGGCGCTGCGCGCCCGGCCGGGCGACAGGGTCGCGTTCTCCGGCCCCGGCGCCCGGTACCACCCTGATCAGGGCGACGACGTGACGCACGTCATCATCGCCGACGACGCGGCGATCCCCGCCGCCGCGGCGGCGATCGACGCGCTGCCGCAGACCGCGAGGGGCATCGCCCTGATCGAGGTCGCGGATGAGGCCGCGCATGTCGAGCTGAACGCCCCCGCCGGCGTCGAGGTGCGGTGGATCCACCGCGACGGCGCACCCTACGGCGTGCCGCTGGCCGAGGCCGTCGAGGCGCTGGAGCGCCCGGCGGGCGCGGTCGACGTCTTCGCGCACGGCGAGCGCGAGGCGATCAAGCGCATCGGCGCCGTGCTCCACGGCGTGTGGGGCATCGGGCCTCAGGAGATGTCGATCTCGGCGTACTGGGCCCACGGCCGCACCGAGGACCGCTTCCAGGAGGAGAAGCGCAGCCGGGTGGGGCAGATCCTCTGAGGCGAGGGCCCGGGGACGGCGCCGCGCGTCTGCGGCCGTCGGGCCGCTGACGCCCCAGCTAGCTGTAGTTCCCCGGGAGGTTGCGAACGTGAGCGCGACCGCTTCGATCAGCGCAGGAGGAGTTCAGCTGCGGCGGTGAGATGTTGATGCAGCGCCGCACGCTCGCTCTCGGTGAGTGCAGGGGTGTGGGCGGCAAGGGCCGAGTCGAGTGAGTTGCCTGCTCGCTGCATCATCGCCTTGCGCGCCGCCGGGCTGAGTTCGATGCGGACCTTGCGGCGGTCCTGCGGGTCGGCGCTCACCGTGATGGCGTCTTCGATCGCAGCGGCGTGGACGATTCGTGAGACGAGGCTCTGCGCCAGCCCAGTTCGTGCGGTGATCTCCGCAATTGATGCCCCGGGGTTGCGTGCGACGTCTTCGAACACTGCTAGCTGGCCGGCGTTGACGCGATCGTTGCCGACGTTGCCGGTGGCGTCCAGCGCGATCTCCCGCAGCGTTCGGGCGAGACGGTGAAGTTCGGAAGCACGCATGACCTCATTCAATCACTAGTGATAGATTCCATCCCATCACTAGTGATTGAACGAGGTGTGCGATGCATTGGGACTGGGGCGTAGCGAACCAGGTGGTCGACGATGTGATCATCACGGTGGGAATCGCGGTTCTCATCGTTCGACAGTTCATCTGGCGATCGACGCAACTGCATCGGATGCTTCGGCTGCCGGTCGTGATCATCGCTGCCGGACTTGTCTACCTGGTCTTCGAGCTCTGGGGTGGTTTCCGATGGGCGCCAGCGGACTGGATCATCATCGGGGAACTGCTTGTGGTCGCCGTGACCGGAACGATCATGGGATATGTCACCAGCTTTCGCACGGTCGATGAGCACCTGCAGTACAAACTCAGCCCCGTCGGGGTGTGGCTCTGGGCCTTATTCATCCTCATCCGCGTCGGATCTTTCTATCTGGCATCCACCCTCGGAGCGAACCTCCCCGAGGCCACCGGCCTGATCCTCCTCTCGTTTGGCACCAACCGACTTGCCGCGATCGTCGTCGTGCGACGGCGCGCCGAGAAGATCCTCGCCTCCGCACCGCGCCATGTCGAGGAGAACGCCTCATGACCCACGCGAACGCTCCGTTCACTCCCGAGGGCCGACGCCGGCTCGCGCAACTGATCGTCGACGACGGGTGGGGAGTTCGCCGCGCCGCGGAACGCTTCCGGTGTTCCCCATCGACCGCATCGAAGTGGGCTGAGCGGTACCGCCAAGGCCTACCACTCACGGATAGACACTCGAGGCCGAAAACCTCACCCCGCCGCACGACGCAGCGCACCGAGCGGCGAATTGTCGCGCTGCGGTTCACGCGCAGGTGGGGTCCGCACCGTATCGCGTATCATCTCGGGCTGCACCGATCCACGGTTGGTCGAGTCCTCGACCGGTACCGAATGCCGAAGCTCGCGAATGTCGATCACGCGACCGGGCTACCGGTGCGTCAACCGAAGCCGAAGCGCTACGAAGTCGCGGCGCCCGGTCAGCTTGTCCACGTGGACATCAAGAAGCGGGGCAGGATCCCTGACGGCGGTGGATGGCGTGCCCACGGGCGCGGATCCACGCAAGCAAGGAAGACCGACGTCGCCCGCGGCAAGGCTGCGCGGGCCGGTGCGGCCGACTCACGCGGCTACCGGTACCTCCACCATGCTGTCGATGACCATTCCCGGCTTGCGTACTCCGAGATCCTCGACGACGAACACAAGGAGACCGCGGCCGGGTTCTGGAGACGTGCGAACGCCTTCTTCGAGGGCCTCGGCGTGACAGTGACGGCGGTGATGACTGACAACGGCGCCTGCTACCGGTCGCACGTGTTCGCCGCCGCACTCGGCGAGCACGTCAAGCACAAGCGGACCAAGCCCTACCGGCCGCAGGCCAACGGCAAGGTCGAACGCTTCAATCGCACCCTCGCCGACGAATGGGCCTATTCCAAGCCCTATGCCAGCGAAGCCGAACGAGCCGCCGCCTACGACGCCTGGCTGCATCACTACAATCACCACAGACCCCACACCGGCATCGGCGGAGAAACCCCTTCGGCCCGCGTCCGCAACGTCACGGGGAAGTACAGCTAGCGGACGCGGTGCGCCGCGCCCGGATGCGTCTCGGGAAGACGGGGCCCGCCGCCCACGATCCGCTCGCGCATCGTGCCCCTGCGGGGCTCGGCGGGCAGCATCCCGCGCTCGCGCAGCAGGGGGAACACGCGGTCGATGACGTCGCGGTAGGTCGCGATGCCGCCGTAGGTGTACTCGATGAGGAAGCCGTCGACGTCGCTGCGCTCGACGAAGTCCTGGAGCCGGTCGGCCACCTGCTGCGGCGTGCCGGTGATGCGTGGGCCGCCGATCGAGGTCGTGATGCGCTGCAGGATCTCGCGCACCGTCGGACTCTCATCCCCCCGCTGGAACAGCCCGAGCATCGACTGGCCGACCTCGGTGGTCACCTCTGCGAGGGTCGCGTCCGGCGGGAAGCGCATGAGGTCGACGCCGCTCCAGCCCATGTAGAGCGCGGCCGCCGCCTCGACCGAGGGCGTCGCGTCGAGCTCGGCGCGCAGGCGCGCGGCCTCCTCCTCGGTGTCGCCCACGATGATCGACACCGCGTCGATGACCTTGATGTCGGTGGCGGCGCGGCCGTTCGCGACGGCCCGGGCCCGCAGATCGGCGACCACGGCCGCGGCGAGGTCCGGGTCGCGGTCCTGGATGAACACGCACTCGGCGAACCGGGCGGCGAAGGCGCGGCCCGCGGACGAGGTGCCCGCCTGCAGCAGCAGCGGCGTGCGCTGCGGGCTCGGGATGGCGGGGAAGAAGCCGTCGTAGCGGAAGTACTCGCCCTCGTGACGGATGCGGTGCACCTTCGCCGGGTCGGCATAGGTGCGGGTCGCCTTGTCGTACACGACCGCGTCGTCGTCCCACGCACCCTCCCACAGCCGGAGGTTCAGCTCCACGAACTCCGTGGCCCGCCGGTACCGTTCGTCGTGCGGGGTCACGGCGGGCAGCCCGAGCAGGCGCGTGAGGGCGACCTGGTTGTCGCTCGTGACGATGTTCCACGCGATGCGTCCCTCGGTCAGATGGTCGAGCGAGGTATAGGTGCGGGCGTTCAGGTAGGGCTGCTGCGAGGTGGTGGACGCCGTGACCACGAAGCCGAGCCGGTCGACCGTCGCCGCCAGCGCGCCGACGAGCGTCATCGGGTCGTGCGCGGGCAGCTGCACCGCCTCGCGCACGACGACCTCCGGGACGTCGTCGCCGCTCATGGGGTAGCCGAGGGCCTCGGCCAGGAACAGGAAGTCGAAGCCGCCAGCCTCCAGCTCGCGGGCGAGGTCCTGCCAGTAACGGAGGGTCGCGAAGTCCTTCGTGTCGGCCTTGGGGTGATGCCAGGCGTTGCTGATGAAGTTGGGCGTGAACTCCTCGAAGGCGCCGAGGACGATCTGCTTGGTCACGGGCGCTCCCGTCGGGGATTGATGATTCGGAAGAATCACTCGTAAGATAACCCACAGGTATTGAAAGGTGCAAGGCGACGATGACGGACGGGATCCAGCAGTCGATCGGCACGGCCGTGCGCGCCGCGCGTGCGGACCGGGGCGAGTCCATGCGTGCGGTCGCCGAGCGCGCGGGCATCTCGCAGCCGATGCTCTCGAAGGTCGAGAACGGGCGGATCCTGCCGAGCCTGACCACCGTGTACGGCTTGGCCGCCGCGCTGGAGGTGCCCGCGGCATCCCTCCTCCCGGCGGTCGGAGGGGCCTCGGGGGAGCCGGTCCACTTCGTCGTCGACGAGCCCGGGCCGGCGCCGACGGCGCAGCTGCTCTCGGGCGGGGCCGGGGCGTCGTTCCACGTCTACCTGGTCACCGGGCGTGCCGGCGACGACGACGGCCGCGACTTCCGGCATCCCGGCCAGGAGTTCGTCCACGTCGTCTCGGGTGTCGCGCAGTTGCGGCGCGGCGACCGGGTCGACCGTGTCGCGGCGGGGGAGAGCATCACCTACGACGGCGCCGTCGCTCATCGCTGGTCGATGCTCGAGGACGCCCGCTACCTGCTCGTGTGCACCAGCTGAAAGGACCCGCCATGCTCAGTGACACCGATGTCCTCCGGCTGCTGCCGAAGGCCGAGCTGCACTGCCACTTCATCGCGACCATGCGTGTCACGACGCTGCGGGAGCTCACGGCGAAGCACGGCATCCCGCTGCGCACCGACGACCTCGAGCAGCTGCTGGACTACACCGGGCTGCCCGACTTCCTCGACGTGTTCCACGCCGCGCAGCAGGCGATGCGCGAGGCGGCCGACATCTCGCGCGTCGCCTACGAAGGCGTGGCGGATGCCGTCCGCGCCGGCAATCTGCGCTACCGCGAGTACTTCGTCAACCCGGACGACTTCGCCCAGCTCGGGGTCGACTACCCGACGCTCGTCGACGCCCTCGTCGAGGGGTTCGGCCGGGCCGAGCGGGAGTTCGGCGTCGGGTACCGCCTGATCGCGGCGATCAACCGCTCGCGCGGCCCCGAGGCCGCGGTGGCGATGGTCGAGACCGTGCTCGCCCACCCGCACCCCGCGGTCGTCGGCATCGGGCAGGACTATCTCACGCCCGAGCTCACCGAGGACCCGCTGCGGTTCCGCGATGCGTACGCGCTGGCCGAGCGGCACGGTCTTCGCCTCACCGCGCACGTCGGCGAGACGCTCGGCGCGAGCCCGCGGAACGTGG